>CALDHY010000028.1 GCA_937901445.1 uncultured Selenomonadales bacterium | reverse complement strand
AAAAAAATTTAAAATAAAAAAAAGTTTAATCTAAAAAAGGAGAAATTGACAAATGAGAAAAAAAATTGTAGCGGCGATTCTGACAACGGGAATTTTATTTACAGGTTGCGGCGGAAATGATACTGTCGAAGATAAAACGACTTTCACGTATGGAACGGTTGCATACGGCGTGGCAATGGAAAACGCCGGTACTAATCCGCACGAAAGTTACAGCGGCTGGAGTTGTATTCGTTACGGTATTGGCGAAACGCTTTTCAGGTTCAATGAACAAATGCAACTGGAGCCGTGGGTTGCCGAAAGTTTTGAGCAAATGGACGAGTTCACACTTCAAATAAAAATCAAAGATAACGTAGTTTTCAGCAACGGTAAAAAAGTTGACGGCGAGGCGGTTAAAAAATGCTTGGAACATTTAATTAAAGTTCATGACCGCGCGCCGGGTGATTTAAAAATTGAATCAATCGCAGAAGCCGGACAATACGTTACAATAAAATCTGCCGAAAAAGTCCCCGCACTGTTAAATTATCTTTCCGACCCTTACGGTTGCATTATCGACGTTGACGCCGGATTTGATAACGGAATTGTTATTGGCACTGGACCTTATAAAGCCGTTGACGTTTCAGATACTGAAATTGAACTTGCCAAAAACGAAAATTACTGGGGCGAAGTTAAACCTAAACTTGAAAAAATTATCGTCAAAAGTATAACAGACGGCGATACTTTAACAATGGCAATGCAAAACGGCGAACTTGATGCGGTACAGGGTTTGCCCTATTCAAGCTTGCAACTTTTCCAAAATAATCAATATAAAATCAGTCAAGTTGATACTTCGAGAGTTTATCAAGCCGCGTTTAATTTTTATACTCCCGCGCTGCAAGATTTAAACGTACGCAAGGCAATTTCTATGGCGATTGACAAAGAAAATTTTACAAGAGTTTTACTTAGCGGCAACGGTACACCGGCAGTCGGACCTTTCCCCGCCAATTTAACTTTCGGCGATAACGCTGTTACTGCCGTTACTTACGATTTGGAAGGCGCAAAAAAACTTTTGGCTGAAAGCGGCTGGGTTGACACGGACGGCGATGGTTACGTTGACAAAGACGGCGAAAATTTAAGACTGCGCTATTTAACTTATACTTCACGTCAAGAATTGCCGCTTTTGGCTGAAGCCGCGCAGGCGAATTTAAAGTTAATCGGAATTGATTTACAGGTAAACGCCACCGACAACTATAAAACTTTTTTGAAAAACGGCGAATACGATATTTTTTCAAAGGCGATTGTTACGGCTCCGACGGGCGACCCCGAATATTATTTCACAAGTCATATTGTCGAAGGCGCGGTTGACAACGCGGGAAATTACAGCAATTACTACGTTAACCAATATGAAAACGAATTGCACAATACTTTTGACGCGGCTGAACGTTCGGCACTTGCCGTAAAAATGACGCAATACATTTTGGACGACTGCGCGTTATTCTACGCCTCACATTTGAAAATGTCTTTCGTAATGAAACCGAACGTCGAAGGCTTTACCGCGCACCCTTCAGATTATTATGAAATAACTCCCGCGCTGGAGAAAAAATAATGTTGAAAGTTGAAAATCTGTGCATTTCATACGGCGAAAAAGAAATTATCCACAATATTAATTTTACCGTCGCGCAGGGCAAAATTTTTGTTATCGTCGGGCAAAGCGGCGCGGGTAAATCTACAATTCTAAAAGCGATTGCAGGAATTTTGGGCGCGGGCAGAATTACCGGCGGGCAAATTTTTTTCAACGGCAGAAACATTACTTACCTTGAAGATACTGAACGCCGAAAATTGGCGGGCGAATCGATAGGCTATATTTTTCAAAATGCAACGGCGTCGTTTTGCCCAATTCGTACGATAGGCGCGCAGATTTTTGAAAGTGTTCAAGCGCACAAAAACTGGAGCCGCGCAGAATTTATTTCACGCGCAAAAAGTATTATGCAAAATATCAACCTTGAAGAAAAAGTTTTGGACGAATATCCTTTCAGATTGAGCGGCGGTATGGGGCAACGCGCCGGAATTTTGGCGGCAATGATTTTGGAGCCGCAAATTTTATTGGCAGACGAGCCGACAAGCGCACTGGATCCCGAAACTCAAGACAGCGTCATTGAAGAATTTTTAAAACTGCGCGAGCGATACGGCGTTTCAATCGTAATGGTTACTCATAATTTGGAAGTTGCGAATTATATTGCAGATGAAATTTTTCAACTGTAGGAGTTTTCAATGGCAATTTTGGAAGTTAGAAATTTAAAAAAAAGTTTCGGCGAAAGATTAATTTTTGATAATGTAAATTTTGAAATTAACGCGGGCAAATGTTTAGGGATTGTCGGACGCAGCGGTTGCGGTAAATCCACGCTTGCAAGGATTATAGCGCGTTTTATTCCTGCCGACGGCGGGCAAATTATTTTGGACGGGCAAGATATTACCAATACAAAAAATTTAAAATCTGTCTACGCCAAAATGCAAATGATTTTTCAACTGCCTGAAGATTCATTTGACCCGCGCCGGACTTTGGGCTGGAGTATCGCTGAGCCTCTGCGAAATTTCAATTTCAAAAATATTGACGCCGAAATAAAAAATTTATTGGCTGAAGTAGGATTAACGCCGGACTTTGTAGAAAGATATCCTCACGAAGTTTCCGGCGGGCAATGTCAACGCGCGGCGATAGCAAGGGCAATTTCTATTTCGCCAAAATTATTAATCTGCGACGAGGCAACTTCAGCCCTTGACGTTACAACGCAAACTCAAATTGTTAAATTGTTGCGCCGCCTTTGTACCGAAAAGAAACTTGCAATGCTTTTCATTACTCACGATTTTAAGATTTTAAATGAAATCAGCGATAAAGTTTTTGAATTTTAGAAAGCGGGTGCAACTATGTACCACACATATTCAGAAAACGACAAAAAAAATTACGAATTAGCACAAGATTTTTCAGAAATGGGCGATAAAATCACGGCGTTAAAATATTATCTGAAGGCGGCTGAAGCAGGGATTGTACCGGCAATGACGGCTTGCGGCAATTTATATTTTGACGGCGAACACGGTATTAAACAGGACGTTGAAAAAGCTGTTTACTGGTTTAAAAAGGCGGCAGAATTTAATAACGTCGTAGCCATAAACAATCTCGGCTATATTTACGAAACGCAAAATGACTACGCGCCGGCGTTGGATTGGTACAAACGCGCCGCCGAATTGGGCGACGTTACGGCGATGATGAATCTTTCAGGAATTTATAAAATTCACTACAAAAACAGAAAAGCCGCAAAATTTTGGGTTGATAAAGCCGAAAGTTGCACGGATTTAAAATCTGTCCTCGAACTTGCAAATTATTATGTTGAGGCGGACGCAATACGCAACCACATTCAAAAGGCAATAGAATTTTTTGAAAAAGCCGTCGAAATGGGCGATACTGATTCTTTAAACCAATTGGGCAACTTGTACTTTTTTAACCAAAATTTTGAAAAGGCTGAAGAGTGTTATTTCAGGGCGTCAAAATTGGGCTATGTTGACGCAATGGCAAATTTGGGGCTTATGATTACTTATTCAGGAAATTTTGACAAGGCGTACTATTGGATAAAAAAAGCGATTAACGGCGGCAGTACTTACGCCCTGCAAGTAATGGGCAACCTTTACACCGAACACAAACAATATCCCCGCGCCCTGCGTTGGTACAGAAAAGCCGCCGCCGCCGGAGAATTTGCCGCTCTGCAAGAGATTCGCAAGATCAAAAAACTTTTACGCACTGAAAAGGCTGACTATAAATTGAAACTGCGCAGCTTGATTGATTAGCAAACTTTACAAAAAAAAGCTCGGCAATTATAATTGTCGGGTATTTTTTTTGAGGAGTTGAGCTGATGACAAATGATGCAATGATAATCAATGCGTTTGTATTTTATATCGGGCTGATGATGGCAATAGGCGTTTACTATTACCGGCAGACAAAAAATATGAGCGATTATTTTTTGGGCAACCGCAGATTGGGCGCGTGGGTAACTTCACTTTCTGCTGAAGCGTCAGATATGAGCGGCTGGATGTTAATGGGCGTGCCGGGCTTTGCATATCTTGCCGGTTTAAACGCGGGCTGGATAGCCGTTGGAATTGCGATAGGAACTTGGGCAAATTGGCGTTTTGTGGCGGCGCGTTTACGCAAATATACTGAACTTGCAGGCAACGCTTTAACGCTCCCTGAATTTTTGCAGAATCGCTACAAAGATACAAGCAACCTTTTGAGGATTGTACCGGCGATTTTCATTTTGATATTTTTTATTTTGTACACGTCAAGCGGCTTTGTTTCGGCGGGCAGATTGTTTGAAACGGTTTTTGGATTAGATTTTCAAATTGCAATTTTACTGGGCGCGGGCTCGGTAGTTTTCTATACATTAATTGGCGGATTTTTGGCGGTCAGTCGCACAGATTTTATTCAAGGCGTTATGATGTTTTTTGCAATTTTGCTTGTTCCAACTTGCGCGGCAATGAGTTTGGGCGGCTTCGGCGATACAATTTCTGCAATTTCAAATTTCAAGGCGTCAATGTTCGACCCGTTTTTAAAGCCGGACGGCTCGACAATTTCTGCGTTGGAAATAGTTTCGTTAATGGCGTGGGGAATTGGATATTTCGGACAACCTCATATTTTGGTTAGGTTTATGGCGGTAAAATCAACGGCAGAAATTCCGCCGGCTACAAGAATTGCAATGACGTGGGTTATTTTGAGTTTGGCGGCGGCAGTTGCAGTCGGAATGGTCGGAACTGTTTATTTGACAACGCCGCTTGAGGGTACGGACGCCGAAAAAGTTTTTCTTGTAATGACGAATAATTTATTTCCGCCAATAGTCGCGGGCGTGGTTTTATCTGCAGTTTTGGCGGCGATTATGTCAACTGCTTCTTCACAGCTTTTAGTTGCGGCGTCGGCGTTCGCGCAGGACTTTTATAAAACTTTGCTTAGGAAAGACGCGGCACAATCTGAATTGGTGTGGATTTCTCGTGCGTCCGTTTTAATCATTGCGTCAATCGCCGTTTATTTGGGATTCAACCCCAACAGTTTTATTTTGGATATGGTTGCTTATGCATGGGCAGGATTCGGCGCGGCGTTCGGTCCGGCACTTTTAATGAGTTTATTTTGGAAACGCACTACAAGAATTGGCGTTATTGCCGGTATAATTGTCGGCGGTGTTACTATTCTTGCGTGGAAAAATTTTGCGCCGTTTGAACTTTATGAAATTGTGCCGGGCTTTATTTTTTCACTGGTTGCAATTTACGTGGTAAGCAAACTTGACAAGGAGCCTGACAAAGATATTCTTGAAACTTTCGACAAAGTCGGCAAAAGTCAAATTTAAAATACAACTTCAACCCCTAACGGGGCTTTTTTTATTTAATGAGAAACTTTATAATTTACGGCGGTGATTGAAAATGAAAAGGGCTGCAATTTATTTAGCGGTGGCGATAATTTTATTGGCGTTTAATCAAGCATCGGCGAAAATTAAAATTAATTACGGCACGTCGGAAATTTACACGCAAGCAGAAATGGACTCGGCAATTAAAATCGTCAAGAAACAATTTGGCAAGTGGAAAGGCTGTAAATTAAAAAATATTCGATACGCGGGAGATAACTGCAACAGTGCCGAAAATTTAAAATGGTTAAACGATTTACGCCCAAATGAAAATTTCACGCAGTGCATAGAATTTTTCAGCGATTTTTACGTTTCAAAAACAACCAATACCGTATTCAATCCCGACAGCGAATACAAAGACTATCAATGGTGGCTCGCCCGTAAAAACGGCGGCAGCTGGAAACTTTTAACTTTCGGATATTGAAGGGAGAATTTATTTGAAAATCAGTGAACGAATTGAAAAATATTGGGATACGCGCAGCGCAGATTTTAGCCGCGTTCGACGAATGGAAATTGAAGGCGCAGATTTTGCCGCGTGGAATGAAATTATAAAAAAGCATTTGCCCGCCGGTAAGAATTTAAAAGTTTTGGACGTTGGAACGGGCGCGGGATTTTTCGCCGTGTTACTTTCAAAACTTGGTCACGAAGTTACAGGCGTTGATATGTCAAGTAAAATGCTAAACGAGGCAAGAAAAAATATTTCAGATTTAAATTGTCGCGCAGATTTTTTTAAAATGAACGCGCAGGAATTATCTTTTGACCCAGAAATTTTTGACGTTGTAATTAGCCGAAATTTGACGTGGACACTTCCCGACGCAATGGAGGCTTACAAAGAATGGTACAGAGTTTTAAAACGCGGCGGCGTGCTGATGAATTTTGATTCAGATTACGGCAATAAAAATTTTCTGAACAATGAAACCTGCGCGAAGGGCGAAGTTGAAGATGAAATGTTAGTTGAGTGCAACGAAATTAAAAACAGTTTGAGAATCAGCACGCACAATCGCCCGCGCTGGGATATTGAACTTTTGGAAACGCTCGGCTTGCAAGTAACTTTCGATTCAGATATTGCGCCACTCGTTCACAAAGATAAAAAATTGGAATATGATTCAGTGCCGCTTTTTGGAATTTACGCCACTAAATAGGGATTAGGGAATTTTCTCAACGGTTGATAAAAATTCGCCGTTTTGCTAGAATTAAGCACTAAAAATTTTCGGAGGAAATTTATGCAATTCATAGATAAAAGCAAAATTCTTGTACGGGCGGGCGACGGCGGCAACGGTAAATCTTCATTTCGCCGAGAAAAATTTGTACCGAAAGGCGGACCGGACGGCGGCGACGGCGGCAAGGGCGGCGACGTTATTTTAGAAGTTGACGCAAATATTAACACGCTTTTAAATTTTCGCTACAATAGAAAATATGTTGCAGACAACGGCGGGCACGGCGATATTAAAAAACAATACGGGCGCGGCGCGGAAGATTGTATTATAAAGGTGCCGGTCGGTACTGTTGCAAAGGACGCTGTTACCGGCGAAATTTTGGCTGATTTGGTTGAAGTTGGGCAGCGGGCGATTGTTGCAAAAGGTGGACGCGGCGGGCGCGGCAATGCTAAATTTAAATCTTCATCGCGCAGGACTCCTACCTTTGCTGAATTTGGAGAACCCGGCGAAAGTCGAGAATTAATTTTGGAATTGAAACTTTTGGCTGACGTCGGGCTTGTCGGTTATCCAAGTGTCGGAAAATCCAGTTTAATTGCGTCGGTAAGTGAAGCACGCCCTGAAATTGCGGATTATCATTTTACAACGCTTATACCTGTTTTGGGCGTCGTTCGTCTTGACTATGAAAAAAATTTTGTAATGGCAGATATTCCCGGATTGATTGAAGGCGCGGCTGACGGCGTAGGATTGGGACACGATTTTTTACGCCACGTTGAACGCACGAAATTAATTTTACATATTGTTGACGCGGCGGCGATTGAGGGCAGAAATCCAGTTGAAGATTTTCACAAGATTAATATTGAATTGAAAAAGTACAGCGAAAAAATTGCGGCGCGTACTCAAATTCTCGTTGCCAATAAAATTGACTTGCCGCAGTCTCAAGAAAATTTGCCCGCCCTTGAAAAACTCGCGCAGGATTTAAATATAAAATTTTTTGCAATTTCAGCGGTAACTCATGAAGGCGTTGACGCGCTGATTAAATATGTTGGAAATTGGCTTGACGAACACGCGGCAGATTTTGCGCCGGTTGTTTCAAGCGATGAAGTAAAAGTTTTCAACGTGGAAAAACCTGACGACGAAATTATTATTGAACGCAACGACGCGGCAGAATTTATCGTACGCAACAAAAATCTTGAAAAAATTGTAGCCATGACAAACTTTGACAATTCTGAAGGCTTGCGGCGTTTTCAATTTATCTGGAAAATGAAAAACCTTGACTCCGAACTCAAAAAGCGCGGTATCAAGGAAGGTATGACCGTTCATATTGGCAATATGCAATTTGAGTGGCACGAATAACCGTAATTTTTTAAGTCAATACTTTAAAGGGTATTGCTATTTTTTTTTGCACAAATTACTTGCAGAAAAAATTAACGACGTGTAAAATTTTACAGCATAAATTTTGAAAGGAAGTTTTAAAATGTCTGACAAAGAAAAAAAGCCTTCAATTTGGAGCAAGTACACTGACGAAGATAAAAAAAATCTTGAGGAACTCAATAAAAATTATATTGACTTTATGAGTACCTGTAAGACTGAACGCGAGAGCGTTGAATTTGCGATTGAACAGGCTGAAAAATTCGGTTATAAAAATCTGCGCGACGTTATTTCCAATCGTCAACGCCTCAACGCGGGCGATAAAGTTTATTATGCTTTTATGAATAAATCGCTTGTACTTTTTCAAATTGGCAGTGAACCTATTCAAAACGGCTTGAAAATTTTGGGCGCGCACATTGACACTTGCCACCTTGACTTGAAACAAAATCCGCTTTATGAAGACGGCGGGCTTGCTTACCTTGACACTCATTATTACGGCGGAATTAAAAAATATCAATGGGTAACCTTGCCGCTTGCAATGCACGGCGTCGTTATCAAAAAAGACGGTACAACCATAAAAATTAATATTGGCGAAAAACCTGAAGACCCCGTTTTTTGCGTTACAGATTTACTTATACACCTCGCGCAGGAACAAATGAAGAAAGACGCTACAAAAGTTGTTGAGGGCGAAAATTTAGATATTCTGGTTGGAAATTATCCGCTCAAAGACGAAAAAGACAAAGAATCCGTCAAGGCGGGCGTTTTAAAAATTCTCAAAGACAATTACAACATTGAGCCTGAAGATTTTCTTTCGGCTGAAATTGCACTTGTACCGGCGGGCAGGGCGCGTGAACTTGGCATTGATAAAAGTATGGTTTTAGCTTACGGGCATGATGACAGAGTTTGCTCTTATACTTCGCTTGTTGCAATGTTGGAAATTGCCAATGAAAATCTTGACAGGACGGCTTGCTGTCTTTTGGTTGACAAGGAAGAAATTGGAAGTTTCGGCGCAACCGGTATGCAGTCAAAGTTTTTTGAAAATGCGCTTGCCGAATTAATGAACGTTTGCGGGCAATATACAGAATTGGCACTGCGCCGCGCCTTGCAAAATTCGTTTATGCTTAGTTCGGACGTTTCAAGCGCGTACGATGCACTTTACGCCTCTGCTTACGATAAGAAAAACGTTGCATATTTGGGCAAAGGGATGGTTTTCAATAAATTTACCGGCAGTCGCGGAAAATCCGGCGCAAGTGAAGCCAATGCTGAATTTGTCGGCAAATTGCGCGCTATCCTTGACAAAAATAACGTCGGCTACCAATTTTCCGAACTCGGCAAAGTCGATTTGGGCGGCGGCGGTACTATCGCTCATATTATGGCGGTTTACGGTATGGAGGTTATTGACAGCGGTGTTGCTGTACTTTCAATGCACGCCCCTTGGGAAGCCGTTTCAAAAATTGACGTCTACGAAACTAAAAAAGGTTATGTTGCATTTTTGAAAGAAATTTAATTTTTTTAACACGGTTTTTCTTTCTTTAGAAGAAAGAAAAGCCGCCTAAAAGAAAGAATCGCCGCGCACCTGCGTTTTTCACGTTGAAGATTATACCGATTTAAAGTTTGCGCCACGTTTGCATGCGTTGCAGAAATTTCAGCGTTGCCGGTAAAAACGAAGTGCGGTGCGCGGCTTTTTAATCTTTATCTTGGATTTTAAATTTTATAAAGGAGTTTTTCCAATTTGATTGAATTTACAAATAAAAATATCCTCGTAATTGGCGCGGGTATCAGCGGCTTTGCAGCGGCAAAAGTTACAAAAAAATTCGGCGCAAATGTTACACTTAGCGACGCCAAAAACGAATCTGATTTAAAATATAATTTTGACGAATTGCGCAATGTGGGAATAAATTTAAAATTCGGCGCACAAACTGAAGAACTTTTAAACGGCGTCGATTTAATTATTGTTTCGCCCGCCGTTCCTTTGCGCGTTCCAATTTTACAATCTGCACTTCAAAAAAATATTCCCGTTATCAGTGAAGTTGAACTTGCTTATAATTTGGCGCAGTCTCCAATTTGCGCAATTACCGGCACCAACGGCAAAACTACCACTACAACTTTGCTGGGGCTTTTACTTGAAACTGCTTACAAAAAAGTTGGAGTAGGCGGAAATATCGGCGTGGCACTTTCTGAAGTTGCACTTGAAACCGGCGCGGGCGGTTGTATTGCGGCGGAAATTTCAAGTTATCAAATGGAGGCTACAAATAATTTTAAGCCGCACATTTCGGCAATTTTGAACATTACGCCCGACCACTTGAAAAGACACGGTACAATGGCAGTTTATCAAGCTATGAAAGAAAAAATTTTTGCACAAGAAACAGCGGACGATTTTTTGGTTTTAAATTACGACGATGAACTTGTACAGGAAATTAAAAACCGCGCCAAATGCAAAGTTGTCTACTTCAGCCGCAAAAAAATTTTGGACGAAGGCGCGTACCTTGACGGCGATAAACTTGTTATAAATTACGGCGGCAAAACTTTTGAACTTTGCACGGTGGACGAACTTGGAATAAAAGGCTCTCACAACGTCGAGAATGCCTTGTGCGCGGCTTTAATGGCTTTTTTGGTAAATTGTACCGCAGAAAATATTTCGTGCGTTTTAAAGGCGTTTACGGGCGTTGAGCACCGAATTGAATTTGTGCGGGAAATTAACGGCGTAAAATATTACAACGATTCAAAGGCAACCAACACAGATTCTGCGATTAAGGCGTTGGAAACTTTCAGCGGCAATATCATTTTAATTGCGGGCGGCGACGATAAACTTACAGATTTAACAGACTTTTTGCAGTTGGTAAATCAGCGCGTAGATTATTTAATTTTAGTTGGAGACGCGGCGGCGCGTTTTAAAGCTGATGCACTGAAAAATAATTTCCCTGCCGAAAAAATTCTTGAGGCGGGCTATTCAATGGAAAAAGCCGTTGAACTTGCCAAAAATATTGCAGAGGCTCCGCAAGTTGTTTTGTTGAGTCCTGCCTGCGCGAGTTTCGATATGTACGACGGATTCGAGCAACGCGGCAAAGATTTTAAAAGGATTGTTAATGCACTATGAAAATAATTGTTTCAGGCGGCGGCACGGGCGGACACATTTACCCCGCGCTGACTTTGATTGACGCCGTAAAAAAGAAAATGCCGAACGCCGAATTTTTGTACGTTGGAACTAAACAGGGGCTTGAATCTGATATTGTACCGAAGGCGGGAATAAATTTTACTGCGCTAAGTTTAGAGGGCGGCTTTGAACGTCATTTTACTTTAGAAAATTTTAAACGCGCTGCCGATGCAATTTTGAGCGTCAAGCGTGCAAGCAAGATTGTAAAAGAATTTCAGCCAAATGTTGTAGTTGGTACGGGCGGTTATGTTTGCGGACCGGTACTGCTTGCCGCCGCACTTATGAAAATTCCCACGCTGATTCAGGAACAAAACGCCGTTGCAGGTATTACAAATAAAATTCTTTCAAAGTTTGTAAATAAAATCGCAGTCGGTACTGAACCTGCGTTGAAAAATTTCCCTGCTGAAAAAACAGTTTATACCGGCAACCCAATTCGCTCTGAAGTTTTAACCGCTAAAAAATCTGACGGCTTGAAGGAATTTAATTTTACTGAAGATAAGCCGGTAGTCTTAATTTCCGGCGGCAGTCGCGGCGCGCGCGCAATTAACAACGCTATGATTGACGTACTGTTAAATTCTAAAGGCAACGCCCAATTTCTTCACGTTACCGGCAAGGGCGAATTTGATTCAGTTACTCAAAAATTGAAAGACGGCCGCTTTAACTTTGACAATCCAAATATTAAAATTGTGCCCTACCTGTACAATATGCCGCAAGCAATGGCAATGGCAGACCTTGCAATTTTTCGCGCAGGAGCTACAGGGCTTGCTGAATTGACAGCGCGGGGCGTACCTTCAATTTTAATTCCGTTCCCCTACGCCGCTGAAAATCATCAAGAATTTAACGCTCAAGCATTGGTAAAAGTCGGCGCGGCGCGTATGATTTTAAACAAAGATTTAAACGCAGAAATTTTATCCCAAAACTTGAATGAACTCTTAGAAAATCCCGCCGAATTAAAAAAAATGGCGGCGGCAAGTTTGAGTTTGGGAAAACCGCAAGCGGCGGCAACAATCGCAGATTTAATTTTGGAATTGGCGAAATAGGGGCGTTATAATTTGCAAAAAGAAAATGAACTTGAAACGTTGAAAGATGAAATTGAAAGTTTGAAACAAGAAAAAATTTTACTGGAAGAAAAATTAAATGCCTTACGTGCATACGGGATTAATTTTTTTGATGAAAATGCTGATGAAACTGCGCCCGCCGAAAATTTGGAGCAACCTGATATTTTTGACAACAATTTTATAGATTATCTTTTTAACGGGGATTCTGCAAAAAAAATTTCGACTCAAAAAAAATCTGTAAATCTTAAAAATTTTGATGACTTCGACGAAATGATAATTTATTGGCAAAGTCATTTGAACACGGCTAAATATAATTTTTTGAAGTACGACAAAAGAATTTTGGAAAGTTTGTATTTCGGCTTGCAAACAGACCAATTAATTTTGCTGATGGGAAATCCCGGCACCGGCAAAACAAGTTTGGTTAAAGCCCTTGCAAAATCTTTCAACTTCGACGCCGCCAAAATTATTCCCGTTCAATCTAACTGGACTGATAAAAGCGATTTACTCGGCTACTACAACCCGCTTGAAAAAAATTATGTTGCAACGCCGTTTCTTGACGCGCTTATAAAATTTTCACGGCAAGCTGAAAATAATCCCGATAAGCTTTATATAATTTGCCTTGATGAAATGAATTTGGCGCACGTTGAATATTATTTTGCCGAATTTTTGAGCATTTTGCAGGATAACGACGCGCCGGAAGTTACGCTGTACAGTGAACAGTTGACGAAAGATATTTTTTATGAATTGCAAAACAGCGGCTTTAAAATTGACGGCGATAAAATTTTTTATGAAGGTACGCCGCTTGAAAGTTTGTCTTTGTTGGAGCGCAAATATTATTTTGAACTTCGACGCCTCGCGCAGATGCTTATAAATTATCCCGCAAAATTTAAAATTCCAAAAAATGTAAAGTTTTTCGGCACTCTGAATCAAGATGAAACAACTTTAGACATTAGCCCAAAAGTTTTAGACCGTTCATACGTGATTAGGGTTGAAAAATTTTTTGACGTTGAAAAAATTCCTGTAGGCGATGAAACACCTTTGAAATACAAGCCGTGTGAAAATTTTTCGGCTGTTTATGAAAAAAGTAATCTGGAGCCGATAATAAAATTTTTTCAAGATTTTTTGTCTGCTTATATAAGCCGCCGCGTAACCGATAAACTTTTGAGCAATAAAAAAATTTTGGATTGTGCAGAGGTTGTAAATTTTTTAGATTATATAGTTGCGTCGTGCATTTTGCCTAAAGTTCGCCTTGATGAAGAAAATTATGAACTTTACGCCGCCGAAATTGAAAAATTATGCACCGGAGATTTAAGCAAGGAAATTTGGCAACGTATCAATTCGCCGAAAGATAAGACGGCAGATTTTTGGAGGCGGTAATTTTTGAAACTTTTGATGACAATGATTAACGCCCAAAATTTTACACCGCTTGCCGAAAATGAATACACTGAAAATATTTTTCGCACTGACGAGCGCGGCTACTTTCAAACGCACATTTACTTTGGCAATTATATTCCCGCGTTCAGCTTTGAAGACGCGGCGGGCAATTATTTTTTGGAATTTAGCGCAGATGAAAACGGCAAGCACAAAAAATTTCAGCGTCATTTGGATTTTTACTTTGATAAAAATTTGGGGCGGAATGTTGCCGGCTGGACGTACATTTTTATTTTAAAGGACGGCGCAACTATTGAAACGCACAAACTTTTAATTTTGCCCGACAAGGAAGAATGCGCGGCGATGATTAGGGAATTGCTTTTTATTCACCGTGAACTTTTTCAGAAAAGTAACGACAACAATTCCAATTTATTTGAAAATCTGCGCGACCGTACTTGGGCTGAAATTTTGGCAAATTTGAACGAGAAAGCAAAAGAAATATTGCGGCTTATGAAAAAAATTGACGCCCGCCCGCGTTTTGGACTGCAAAAGATTCAGCAAAGTTGCAACCTGTCAAAAATTCGCCGCTTCGATGATAAAATTATAAGACAGTATGTTATTTCGCCAGCCGGAAAAAAATTTCAAGTTTCGACAGATAAACTCTCAATGAATATTTTTGAAAATCGCCTGCTTAAAAATAAACTTTGGCGGCTGAAAAAATTTGTCGAAACTCAAACTCAACTGCAAAAAATTAAAGCCGAAAATTTGAAACAAGATATTGTCGCGCAGATTGAGTACATTAAAAATTTGACGCTCCAAACTGAAGACAATAAATTTTTGGCAGAAAATACGCTGCGCAGTTTGAACGAACAACTGAAAGACACTGAAAAAAATCTTGCCGCTACGCCAAATGAAATTCTCAAAAACCTTGAAAAGTGCCTTTGCTTGAAAGTTTTCAGGGAAGTTGAAATTAAAAACGAACAATGGCGTATGACGCAAATTTTTACAAATGACGCCAATTACCGCCGCGCTTACCAAAAACTTAAAACGCTGGATGAAATTTTTGACTTTTCATTTGACGCTGACGAAAAGTCTTTCCCCGCCGAAAAAATGTATCAAATTTATGAATGGTGGGTGCTTGCAAAAATCATTGAATTTCTTGTTGTAAAGTTAAATTGGAAAAGCGACGGTACACCGCTTGAAATTTTGCGCCGCCTTTTTAACAATCTTGAAAACCTGCCAAATAAAAAAATTTCCTTGACGCACGAAAATTCCGCAATGTCAATGGAAATTTTTTATAACACCGAAATTAATAAATCACTGAATACGACCGGCTGTAATTTGCGCCCGGATTTTCTTTTTAAAGTTACGGCAAATGATATTACAAAAATTTTTATTCTTGACGCCAAATACAGAAACTACGAACGGCAGGGTTTTAACTATTGGAAGGAAAAAGATTTATACGGCGTTTGCTTTGAAAGATATATCGCCGAAATTGAAAAAGCCGCCGCTACAAAAATTTCTGCGTCGTTCATTGTACATTCTGACAGGAGCCACGACAAACGCGGGAAATTTTTGGGTAAATACGTTGTCTACAACGGCACGGTACTTTTTAAAAAATTATTTTCCGGAATGAATGGCGTCCTTCAACAGGTAGGCTCGTTTTATCTTTTGCCGGAAATTGAAAACGATTCAACGCCCAATCAATCTGAAATAAATTTGTCACTGTTTTTTAAAATGATTTTTGAATATTTTATGGGGCAGTGGGAAATTTGCTGGAAATGCGGCTCGAAAGTAAATAAAGAGCCAAAAAAAACTCACAGCGGCAAAATAAAATATTATTTGAAGTGCGAAAACTGCGGCGAATTTTGGGTAAAAACTCATTGCAGTAAGTGTTCAAATAATTTGATAATAAAGCACGCCGTAAATTATCACATTGAACAGGACGGGAATTGGTTTGTTTATTGCCCAAAATGTGGAGGCTAAACTTCAATGGAAAAATACTACCTCGCAACTTTGAACGCAGTAAATTTAATTGGAAGTAAAACCACACAAAAACTGGTAGAAATTTTTGGCAGTGCCGAAAATGTTTGGCGCGCAGAATTGCCGCAACTTCAGCAGACAGCTTTTAATCCCAAAATTATTAATAACCTTACAGAATTTCGCAGTAAATATCCTGACGCCGTTGAAAAGCTGGTTGAATTTTGCAAAATCAAACAAGTTAAAATCTGTACACTTTATGACGAAGACTACCCGCCAATTTTGAAAGAAATTTCCGGTGCGCCGGTGGTTTTTTATTATCGCGGCGAATTAAAACCGCACGCCGAAAGAATAGCGATAGTTGGAACTCGTGAATCTACACCTTACGGCGAAAAAGCCACAAAATTTTTGGCTGAAGAATTGGCGGCGGCAGGAATTACGATTGTAAGCGGCGCGGCGCGGGGAATTGATACATTCGCACATCAGGCAGCGTTGAAATTCGGGCGTACTGTTGCAGTTTTGGGCTACGGTATAAATAAAATCCCGCGTGACAAGCGAAAACTTTTTGAAGAAATTATAAAAGGCGGCGGCGCAATATTGACAGAATTTCCGCCTAATTTTGACGGCGACAAGGGGACTTTTCCGGCGCGTAACAGAATAATTGCAGGGCTTGCACGCGGCGTTATTGTGGTTGAGGCGGGCGAAAAATCCGGCGCGTTAATTACGGCGGGCTTTGCGGCTGATAATTCGCGTGATGTTTTTGCAGTGCCGCATAATATTTTTTATGTGAAAGGCGCGGGTTGTCATAACTTGATACGTGACGGCGCAATTTTAGTTACAAGCGCGGCTGACATTCTGGAATATTACAATGTAAGCAACGAAAAAACCGCTCCAAAAATTGAACCGAAAGTTGAACTTGAAGCGGCTGAAAAGATTGTTTATGATAAAATTCCGCAAGATGAAACTATAACGCTTGAAGAAATTTTAATGAATGTTGATGAAATATCGACGGCTGAAATTTCGTCGATAATGTTGCAGTTGGAATTGAAAGGCTACATTGTAGAAAATGACGGCGGATATATTCGACAAATTTAAAACATTGTCTGTAAAAAAGCCCGCGCTTTGCACGGGTCCAGGTAATGTTGGAGCGTGCGAGGTGGGCGAGCCCCCAACTCCGAGCGTACAGGAACGCCGGTGCCCTGCGCGGGCAAGTTTCTTTCTTTGGTACTTTCTGTCTTTTTAAAAGAAAGAAAGTACATTTAAAATAAATAAATTAAATTTCAATATCGGAAAAAATTACCGGCAAACTTTCATTGAGGATTTCATAAATTTTGAGTGCAATTTCCCGCATTTGAGGATGGGCGCGTTTGGAAGTGCGCAATTTTAAAAAGTGTCGCCACTCGCGCAGATTTGCCGTCATAAAAATTTCTGTCTTTAAACTGTTTGGCAAGATGGAGCGTGCTTGTTCGGGGCGCGCTCCTTTTTGGCGCATTTCAAGATAATTTTTTTCAATCGTTGCCATAGTTTGACGCCACAACAAAAAATTTTCGTCGTTGTCATTCCAAAAACACGGCTTTATAAAAGTCAATTCGCCGCCGAATTTATCGCCGCTGTAGTCACAATACCGCGTTGACTCTTGCGAATAACTCGCCAATCTGTGGCGGACAAGTTCATGAGTTACGCCGCGATCACAAATAATTTTGAAAGTTATGCTGACGTGTTCAATTACCGATTCGTGCCCGCTTTTTATGATATTCGCAATGAATTTTTCGGCGGATTCATCTGAAATATTCGATTCAGATTTATAACAAACTCTGCCCGCGCGTTCAATGTGTTTCATAATTTCTGCCGCGTCTAAAACCTGCGCGAGTTCAACTGAAGGTTCAATAATTTTCAAAGTCATTCACTACCCTTTTTATAAACTAAATTATCTTGGATTTTAAAACCATTGGCGGTTAAAACTTTTGAAGAGTTTGTATTCTTGCCAAAAATATTCAGCGTCCGCAACATATTAACAAAAATTGAAAGGTGTATCCCTTCGACAAACGGCACTTTATGAACCGAATCATTGTGCGCTATTGCCACGATTTTTAATTTATCTTCGTTTTTGCGGATAAACTCCAGCGCGGATGACGGCAATTTTTGCAAGTAAGATTTTAAATCGGCTGAAATAGTTTCTTCGTCTTGAAAATAAATTCTGTTATCGCTGCGCAAGCTTAAAAAACTGTCGGCGATAATTTTTTTTATTTTTTCGGCGTCGTCGGCAATTTCATAACCTTTCAAAAGTCTTGAAAACATTACAAGCGAAATACCGTTGACGAAAGGCACTTCATGAAGTTTATCTTCGCACTTTATTAAAATATTTTTGGTTTCGGCAGAATGCGCTGTAAAATAATTTATAACGTCATTGAAGGGATTTTTTTCTTGCTCCGAAAGTCCCTCAACATTTTCAAAGTAAACGCAGTTGTTGACAATTTCAAAATTATTTTCGGCAAAAATCTTCATTAAAGTTCTGCCGTTGGGGATAACCTTTAACGCCATTAAAATATTTGTAAGCGTCGAAAAATTTATACCCTCAAAAAAAGGAATTTCAATAAATCCGCCGTTACGTTTAAGTTTTACAAGTTGAAATTTCGCCTCGTTTTGAGTAAAGAATTTTTTTAAGTTAGAATTTTTCATACAAACGGCTTTGATTTTGTTTAACTTTTGATTCGGCGAAATAATTTTCATGGGATTGGTAACACCTTTCTTTTTTACGGGCGAATTAATTGTTAAATCAGTTTGAAAGTCAACAAGTTCAATTAAATCGGGGTTAATTCTTAAATCGTACAAAAGGGCTTTTAAATTTTTATGCCCGTTGCCCTCTGAAACAAAAATAACCTTGCGTTTTCGGTCGGTAGCAAGTTTTATGGCGGCTAAAAAATCTCTGTCGCTTGAAACAATAATTATAACGTCAACTGCGGGATTCTCAAAAATAGTTTTGGCAATTTCGGTACAAAGCCACGTATCAGCAGAATTTTTGCCGTAAAAACAATTTTGTATATTATAGCGGTTGCTCGCCTCAAGGTACTTGCTTGAAAGAGTTGTTTCATTGCCGATAATATTTACTTTGTCAACGGTGTAAAGGTTGCTGAACTTTTCAATTACCTTGAATCCAATTTCCGGCTTGACGTTATCTGCATCAATAAAAATTTGTGCGCTCAATTAATTTTCCTCAATGTTTTTATTTCGATTGTACCACATTACTTAAAATATTCAAATAAAGCCATTACAAAATAAGTAAAGCCCGCCGCAATTAACGGACCGACTGCAATTCCCTTGAAAAAGAAAACGCCCGCCATTGTTCCGACGATTAGCGCAGGTATGACGTTAGGATTTTCTTGCATTAAGGGAACGCCCGCGCCGCCGGAAATTGCCGCCAAAAGTCCGGCGATAACTGCCACAATTCCTATCGGCGTTTTGAAGGAATTTATTATTGTGGCGATTGTAACCGTGCCGTTTGCTATCGGTACCAAAATTGCCGCCGTCAAAATTATTATTCCAAAATTTAAGCCGTGACTTCCCAAATAATCTAAAAAAATTGGAGAGCCGCTAACCTGCGCGAAAATTTTTATTGCCAAAACAATTACCGCCGCATAAACTACCGTCATATTGTGACCGACAACGCCCAAAATTAAAACCGCGCCGAGTGTCAAATATTCGCTCATAAATTTCACCTAATAAATTTAGATCGGAAGAGCACACGTCTGAACTCCAGTCACAC
>CALDHY010000027.1 GCA_937901445.1 uncultured Selenomonadales bacterium | reverse complement strand
AATACGTTTGAAAAATTGAGGGAAGGAGAAATTTTTATGATAAAAAAGGGAATAATTTTAGCGGGCGGCTCCGGCACGCGGCTTTACCCGCTAACTGAAGTTGTCTCAAAACAATTAATGCCCGTCTATGATAAGCCAATGATTTACTACCCGCTGTCAACTTTGATGCTTGCCGGTATTCGTGAAATTTTGATAATCAACACGCCGCAAGACAGCCATTTGTTTCAAGCGTTGTTAGGCGACGGTTCACAACTCGGATTGAAAATTTCATACGCCGTTCAACCTAAGCCGGAAGGACTCGCGCAGGCTTTTTTGATTGGTGAAAAATTTATAGCGGGCGAAAGTTGCGCGTTAGTTTTGGGCGATAATATTTTTTACGGCGCAGATTTTGCAAAGTTGGTACAGCGTGCGGCAAACTTCGACGAAGGCGCGACGGTTTTTGCGTACTATGTAAACGATCCCGAAAGTTACGGCGTTGTTGAATTTAACAGGGAAACGGGGCAGGCAATTTCACTGGAAGAAAAGCCGAAAAATCCCCGCTCCAATTACGCGGTTACAGGTTTATATTTTTACGATAAAGATATTGTTGACGTGGCAAAGTCGATTAAACCTTCAGCGCGCGGCGAACTTGAAATTACTGACGTTAATAAAGTTTATCTGGAGCGCGGAAAATTGCGCGTTGAGAAAATGCGGCGCGGCTATGCGTGGCTTGATACAGGTACTCATGAATCACTGTTACAGGCGGCAACTTTCGTACAAACGATTCAAACGCGGCAGGGCTTGAAAATTTCCTGTATCGAAGAAATTGCTTACAGAATGGGCTATATTGACGCACTGCAACTTTTGAAACTTGCCGAGCCGCTTTCAAAAAATGAGTACGGAAAATATTTGCAGCGTTTAGCAAATAAGGGATAAGGACTAAGGGATAAGGACTAAGGGATAAGGACTAAGGGCTAGGGAATTTTCCTTAACCCTTAAAAGTAAAGGAGCGAATTACAATGCCGGTAATTGAAACAAATTTGAAAGGTGTATTTATCATTGAACCGAAAGTTTTTGGTGATGCACGCGGCTGGTTTATGGAAACTTGGTCGAAAGTTAAATTTGAGGCGGAGGGCTTGAATTTTGATTTTGTACAAGATAATCAATCTTACTCCGCACAAAAAGGAACTTTGCGCGGCTTGCATTATCAGCTTAATCCTATGGCGCAGGCTAAACTTGTACGTTGCACTCGCGGCAAGCTTTTAGATGTTGCGGTTGACATTCGCAAAAATTCTCCGCAATTTGCAAAATGGGTTAGCGTCGAACTTTCAGCCGAAAATAAACGCCAACTTTTAATCCCGCGCGGATTTGCGCACGGCTTTATTACTTTGACTGATGATGTTGAAATACAGTACAAGGCAGACAATTATTACGCGCCGCACTGTGAAGGGAATATTCGCTGGGACGACCCGCAAATTGGAATTGATTGGACGGCAACTCCTACCATTCTTGCAGAAAAAGACGCAAACGCGCCTTTCTTAAAAGACAGAATCGAGAGCGGGCAAATTAATTTTATTTTTGAAGAGGAAGATTAATTATGAAAATTGTTGTAACCGGCGGCGCAGGCTTTATTGGAAGTAATTTTATTTACTATGAGCTGAAAAATTCTGAAGATGAAATTATTTGCTACGATAAATTGACTTACGCCGGAAATTTGGAAACTTTGAAATATGCTGAAGATAATCCCCGCTTTAAATTTATTTGCGGCGATATTTCCAATCGTGATGAAGTTTACAGGCTTTTTGAATTTGACACGCCGGATATTATCGTAAATTTTGCGGCAGAAAGTCACGTTGACCGCTCTATTGAAGACCCCGAACTTTTTTTGCGCACAAATATTATTGGCACGAGTATTTTGCTTGACGCTTGCAAAAAGTACGGTATAAAACGTTTTCATCAAGTTTCAACCGACGAAGTTTACGGCGATTTACCTTTAGACCGCCCCGATTTATTTTTTACCGAAAAAACTAATTTGCACACTTCAAGCCCCTATTCTGCAAGCAAGGCGTCCGCTGATTTACTTGTACAAGCTTATCAACGCACATATCAAATACCCGCCACAATTTCCCGCTGTTCCAATAACTACGGACCGTACCATTTCCCTGAAAAATTAATTCCACTTATGATTATTAACGCGCTGAATAATAAAAAATTGCCGGTTTACGGCACGGGCGAAAATGTGCGTGATTGGTTGTACGTTGAGGATCACTGCGCGGCGATTGATTTAATTATTCGCAAGGGCAAAGTTGGTGAAGTCTACAACGTCGGCGGGCACAACGAAAAAACTAACCTTGACGTTGTAAAAACTATTTTAAAAATTTTGGGCAAGGGCGAAGATTTAATTGAGTTCGTGACTGACAGAAAAGGACACGACCAACGCTACGCCATTGACCCTACAAAAATTGAAACAGAATTAGGCTGGACGCCCAAAACTAAATTTGACGAAGGTATTAAATTGACTGTCGATTGGTACTTGAAAAATAAAGATTGGTGGGAAAAAATTATCAGCGGCGAATATCAAGACTACTACGCCAAAATGTATGGCAACCGTTAAAAATTTGCGCGGCGGCTTTACGACGGGCGCGGCGGCGGCGGCGGGCGTCAAGGCGGCGTTGATTTATTTTTCAAGCGGCGAAATTGTAAAATCTGTGGAAATTACCGCGCTTGACGGCACAATTTTAAATATCCCAATTAATGGCGTTGAAAACCTGCGCGACGGCGTAAAAGTCGAAGTAATAAAAAACTCCGGCGATGACCCGGATATTACAAACGGCGCGTCGATTTTAACTATAACAAAAAAAATTTCCGGCAAAGAAATAATTTTTCGCGCAGGTCTCGGCGTCGGTACAATTACTAAAAACGGCTTGCAACTTCCGATAGGTGAACCGGCAATAAATCCCGCGCCGCGTCAACTGATTAAAAATGTTGCCGCCGAATTTAATATTTTCGGCTTGGAAGTTGAAATTTCAATACCGGCGGGCGTGGAACTTGCGAAAAAAACTTTGAATCCAATTTTAGGCGTTGAAGGCGGCTTGTCAATTATTGGTACAACGGGAGTTTTGCGCCCAATGAGTGAAGAGGCTTTTAAAAATTCGCTTGTACCGCAGATTGACGTTGCAAAGGCGGCGGGCTATGATACTTTAGTTTTCGTACCCGGAAAAATTGGCGAAACCATCGCGCAGAAATTAGGTTATCCTGCCGCGTCGATTATTCAAACAAGTAATTTTATCGGCTTTATGTTGGAGGCGGCGGCTGAAAGAAAAATCAAGAAAATAATTTTGTGCGGACACATTGGCAAGTTGATAAAAGTTGCGGCGGGGATTTTTCACACACATAACCGCGTTGCAGATGCGCGCCTTGAAACTTTGGCGGCTTACGCGGCGGCTGAAGGTTTAAATTCTGTTGAAGTACAAAAAATTTTAAATTCAAATACAACTGAAGACGCCACAAAAATTATCGCAGAAAATCATCTTGAAATTGTCTACAAAAAAATTGCGGCGCGTGCAAGTTACCGCGCTGAAAGATATGTTTTCGGCGAAATTAAAATTTCTGTAATTTTGGTTGACTACGCCGGAAATATTTTAGGGAGCACTGAAATTGAACAGTAAAAAAATAATCGTGGCGGGAATTGGACCCGGCGCAAAAAATTTTATAACGCCTGCCGCGCTTGAAAAAATTTCAACTGCAAGATTTTTGGTCGGAGGCAACCGCGCCCTTGCCGAATTTTCAAATCAAAATCAGGAAACCTGCGCGATAACAAAAGACTTGGACGCGGTAATAAATTTCATACGTGAAAAAATTTTAATTGATGAAGTTGTAGTAATGGCGAGCGGCGATCCGGGCTATTATTCAATCTTAGACTTGTTGAGAAAAAATTTTGCGCCGGAAATTATTGAAGTTATCCCGTCAATCAGTTCAATGCAACTGGCGTTTGCAAAATTGGCGTTGTCGTGGCACAGTTCAACGCTTTTAAGTTTTCACGGGCGCAGACCTTCAGACGAAGATTTAAAATTTGCGCCGGAAAAAATTTTGGGACTTTTGACTGACAACGAATTTAATTCAGCTGCAATCTCAAAAATTTTACTTGAAAACGGCTGGAGCGAAAATTCAAAAATTGCAATTTGCGCGCGGCTTTCCTATCCTGATGAAAAAATTATTCGTACAACTTTAATTGAGGCGGCAAATTCTGCGCCTGTAAAAAATTGCATTTTAATTGTAGGCAGGTGGTAAAAATATGCTGGGAATTGACGACGAAAAATTTATTCGCGGCAAAATCCCTATGACTAAGCGAGAAATTCGTATTTTAACGCTTGTAAACGCCCAAATTGGCACAAATGATATTGTTGTAGATATTGGCGCGGGAACGGGTTCAATTTCGATTGAGGCGGCGAAAATTGCCAACAAAGGGAGGGTTTACGCAGTCGAAAAAAACTCGGAAGGCGTCAAACTCATTGAACAAAACGCCGAAAAATTTTCAGTCAAAAATATCACTGTAATAAATGCTACCGCGCCTGAAGGTCTTTCAAAAATTTCTAAAATTGACGTGGCAATTATTGGCGGCAGCGGCGGTTTTCTCGAAGAAATTTTATCTGCCATAAACAACAAAATTAAAGTCGGCGGGCGGATTGTTTTAAACTGCATTACAATTCAAACTTTGGCAAATGCTTTAGGCTGGCTCAAATTTCATCAAGAATATAAATATGACGCCGTGCAAGTTCAAATTAACCGCTTTAAAAATCTCGGTCATTACGATATGGCGGAGGCGTTAAATCCCGTTCACATTGTAACTGCCGTAAAAATCAGCGAAATGCAAGCTTCCAATGTTTTAAATTTTTATGCAAAATACGAAAGGAGGGTTGTATGTGAAATTTGAACCATTCAGAGAAAGAATTTATGTAACGCGCCCTGTCCTTCCAAAACTTTCTGAAGTTACCGCAAAACTTCAAGATATTTGGGATTCAAAGTGGCTTACAAATAACGGTCCTCAACATTCAATGCTTGAAACAGAATTGACGCAATTTTTGAAAGTTCCCTACCTGTCACTTTTCAACAACGGCACAATCGCTTTAATGGTTGCTTGTCAAAGTTTACGCCTAAGCGGCGAAGTTATTACCACGCCTTTTACATTTGCCGCAACGCCGCACGTTTTGAGTTGGAATAACATTGCGCCTATTTTTTGTGATATTGACGCCGAAACTATGAACATTGACGCAGAAAAAATTGAATCGATGATAACGCCGCACACCACCGCAATTTTGGCTGTACACGTTTTCGGCACGCCTTGCGATACCGGCAAAATTCAGGAAATAGCCGACCGTTACGGCTTGAAAGTTATTTATGACGCGGCACACGCTTTCGGCGTCGAAATTGACGGGCGCGGTATTGGAAATTTCGGCGATATTTCAATGTTCAGTTTTCACGCCACAAAACTTTATCACACAGTCGAAGGCGGCGCGCTTGTTCACGGTGATAAAAATCTTAAACCGCGAATTGATTTATTGAAAAATTTTGGTATAAAAAACGAAGATGAAGTTGTTATGCCCGGTATAAACGGCAAACTTGATGAAGTCCGCGCCGCTATTGGCAGAATTATGTTAAACTACGTTGAACCTGAACGCCAAAAACGAATTGCCCTGCACAAAATTTACAATGAGGAACTTTCAAACGTCGAAGGGCTTAAACTTATGCCTGCAACCGCCGAAAATGTAAAACTCAATTATCAGTATTATGTTATTCGTATTGACGAAAAAATTTTTGGCAGGTCGCGCGATGAAGTCTACGACGAATTTAAAAATTACAACGTCCACACTCGCAAATATTTTCATCCGCTCTGCAGTGATTATACTTGCTATCGTCAATTAAATTCTGCGCGCACCGAAAATTTACCCGTTGCAAATATAGCAGCGCGCCAAGTTTTAAGTATGCCAATGTACGGCGAACTTTCAGAAAATGACGTGCGAAAAATCTGCGCAATTTTAAAATCTTTCAAAAGGTAGGAGAATTTTTATGAAAAAATTTATTTGGCTTGGGATATTCTTTTTAGTGGTAAGTTTTTCAAATTTGGTAAATGCAGCGGCAGTTACAAAGGATTCTTACAACAACTACATTGAAAAAGCTTATTACAACAGCAATCAAAATTTTGCTTACCCCGTTGTTACAACTTTAAACCCTGCCGCTGCCCAAAAAATCAACAATGAAATTCGCCGAAATATGGAAATTTGGATTGAAGATATAAACCGCAGAGGCGGCGAAGATGTAAAGGCATTTGAAATTAGTTATGAAGTTCCCTGCAACCACAACGGCGGCGTTTTGAGTATAATTTTCCGCCAATATGTAATGATTGATCGCGCGGCTCATCCTTGGCACATTGTACATACTTTGAATTTTAATTCTGACAGCGGCGAACGCCTGACGGTTGAAGGCTTAAGCGAAATTGCAAAACACGGCAACGACTACACGCCCGCCGAAATTACAAGAAGGCTTAAAGTTTACTCCAAAATAAATAATCGCCCGCTTTATTCATATTTCAAACAGCTGGATAAAGTTCCGGAAAATTTTTATTTTGATGATAATCTTCACGTACACTTTTTATTTGAACCGCAAACGGTTGCACATTACGCGGTAGGAATTATTGATTTAGACGCCGATGCATATGCTGATATTGTCGATACAGCGTCAAATTAATTAAAAGGAATGTTTTGTATGAAAAAATTTATTTTAGCGGCAATTTTTTTTGTAGTGGCAAGCGCGGCGAATTTTGCAGACGCCACCGAAATTGACAGGGCTTTTTATTTTGGCAACGCTGAAACGAGTTACCCTGTAGTTATCACTAAAAATCTTGACGCAACGGCGAAAATTAATCTGGAAATTCGCAACGAAGTTAAAAGTTTTATTGAATGGGTAAACAAACAGGCAACTGAAAATCAATTTAACAACGTTACAATCGGCGTAGATTATCAAATACCCTGCAACCACGAAAACGGAATTTTGAGTATAATTTTAACTGAATACGTAAACTTTGAAGGCTCGGCGCACCCTTCAACTTTTCAGCGCAGCTTGAATTTTAATTCTGACAGCGGCGTAAGATTGACAGCAGACACTCTTTCAGAAATTGCCAAAAATGAAATTGACTACACGCCGCCGGAACTTACAAGAAAACTCCGCGCCTACGCCGAAAAAAATAATATTTATCTTTTTGAAGATTTTCAACAGTTGACTAAAATTCCGGACGATTTTTATTTTGATGACGATTTACACGTACATTTTTTATTTCAGCAATATGAAGTTGCGCCCTACGCGGCGGGGATTATTGATTTAGATGCTGATGCAAAATATTAAAAATTTTTTCCTTGTGAATTACAGTTTGTTCAATAAAATCTGCAAGGTATTCGTTAAAAATTTTTTCACGGCGGCAAAGTTTTAATAATGCCGCCAAATTTTTTTCTGCGTCAATATCGTATTCGACGCGGTGTAAAAGTCTTGAAAGTTCCGCGCGAATTTCAGGCGTGTACATTTCCTTTAGTGCAACAACTTCAGCCGTGCACTTGCAAGCTTTAACCAGCCAAATTTTGGTAGCTAAATCGTCATTGAAATTGTCGAATCCGAAATTTTCCCATTCTTCGACGGCGATTTTTAGTCTTTCGTCCGGCAGAAAATTTATTTCTTTGTAATTGGCGTCGTTCAAAATTTTTACTGCGTCCCATTTTGCCCAAAATCTTTTTTCCTGCGCCGAAAATTCCCCGCGCCTCAAACTTTCAAGCACGCCTATAAATCGCACGTTCAAAAATTGCGTCAGCACAAAGCCCGAATCTTTCAGCAAGTGATTTAATTCAGCCAATCTGCGATAAAAATTTTCGCCGTATGTCAAACAATCTGCCGCTATTATCACGTCAAAAATTTTGGGCTCGGTCGGCAAGTCCCAGCTGTTCAAAATTACAAATTGCGCATTCGGCATTAACTTTCGCACGCCCGCCAAATATTTTTCTGATTCAATCAATAAAACCGCCGTATCGCTTGAATAATTCGGCGGCACAAATTTTAAAATTTCTTCACTCAAAGTTTTTAAACCTCATTTTTATTTTTTTATTTTAAATGTACTTTCTTTTTCCAAAGCAAAAAAGAAAGTACCAAAGAAAAGTGC
>CALDHY010000026.1 GCA_937901445.1 uncultured Selenomonadales bacterium | reverse complement strand
CGATGCGGGCTATCCCGACGCAGTGATCTCCGCATCAAGCGATCTGGACGAATATCTGATCACATCTCTTAAGATGCAGGGCGCGGCCATTACCTCATGGGGCGTGGGAACCAAGATGATCACATCCGACGACTGCCCGTCCTTCGGCGGTGTATACAAGCTTACCGCAATGCAGGATAAGGAGACAGGTGAGTTTATCCCGAAGATCAAGATCTCCAGCAATTCGGTCAAGATAACCAACCCCGGCAACAAGAAGATCTACAGACTATATGGCAGGGAGACCGGCAAGATCATAGGCGATCTTATCTGCATGGAGGACGAGGTATATACCGAGGATCAGGATATAATGCTGTTTGACCCGAACGAGACATGGAAGCAGACACTCGTTGAGGCAGGCACATTTACATTAAGGGAGCTGCTGGTAAAGGTATTCGAAAACGGCTACTGCAATTACGAGTCACCTTCCACAATGGAAATAAAGGATATCTGCGAAAAAGAGCTGAATACGCTGTGGGATGAGACACGGAGACTCACCAACCCGAACACGGTTTATGTTGACTTGTCGCAGAAATTATACGATACTAAACAGGCTCTGCTTCATCAGGCGAGATAGTTACAGCGATAATTATAGAAGGAGTATTTTGCAAGTGAAACCATACAAAAAAGTACCTACCGATCTGGACTTCGTGAAAAGAGAAAAAGAAGTTGAAAATTTCTGGGCTGAAAATAACATTGCACAAAAAGCGATTGACCAGCGCGAAGGTTGCAAGAATTTTACATTTTATGACGGTCCGCCAACTGCAAACGGACAACCGCACGTCGGACACGTTTTAACCCGCGTCATTAAAGATTTATTCCCGCGCTATCACTCAATGAAGGGCGAAAAAGTTTTGCGTAAAGCGGGCTGGGATACTCACGGCTTGCCGGTTGAATTGGAAGTTGAAAAGCTCATTGGAATTAACGGCAAGGAACAAATTGAGGCTTACGGGATTGAACCTTTTATCAAAAAGTGCCGCGAGTCTGTCTGGAAATATAAAACTATGTGGGAAGAATTTTCCGGCGTCGTCGGTTTTTGGGCTGATATGGAAAATCCCTATATTACCTACGAAAATAATTATATTGAGTCCGAATGGTGGGCGTTGAAAGAAATTTGGAACAAAGGCTTGCTTTATAAAGGTCATAAAGTTGTTCCGTATTGCCCGCGCTGTGGTACGCCGCTTTCAAGTCATGAAGTTTCACTCGGCTACAAAGATTTGAAGGAACGCTCGGCAGTTGTCAAATTTAAATCTGTTGACGATGACGCTTACTATTTGGCGTGGACTACCACCCCTTGGACTTTGCCCTCAAATTTAGTTTTGTGTATGAATCCGAAAGTTGACTACGTAAAAATTCAAGTTGGCGATACAAATTATATTTTGGCTGAAGCACTTGTAGAAAAAGTTTTTGAAGGCGTCGAAGGCGAAAGAAAAATTTTGGCGCGTTACAAAGGCGCAGATTTAGAATTTAAAAAGTATGAGCCGCTTTATCCTTTCGCAGATGAAATTGTAAAAAAATCCGGCAAGCAAGCATTTTTCATAACTTGCGATGACTACGTAACAACTGAAGACGGCACGGGAATTGTACACTGCGCGCCCGCGTTCGGCGAAGACGATAACCGCGTTTGCAAAAAATATGATACGCCCTTTGTACAATTTGTTGACGGCAAGGGCAATATGACGGCTGAAACTTATTGGGAAGGTACTTTTGTAAAGGACGCCGACCCGCTGATTTTGGCTGACTTGAAAAAGAGCGGCAAACTTTTTAAAGCTCCCGTATTTGAGCACAGCTACCCGCACTGTTGGCGTTGCGATACGCCGTTAATTTATTACGCCCGTGAATCGTGGTTTATCAAAATGACGGCGGTTAAAGAAAATCTTTTGAAAAATAATTCTCAAATAAATTGGATTCCGCCAACAATCGGTACGGGACGTTTTGGCGATTGGCTCGAACATGTGCAGGATTGGGGAATTTCCAGAAACAGATATTGGGGTACGCCGCTTAATATTTGGGAATGTTCTTGTGGTCATCAACATTCTGTAGGCTCAATCGAAGAATTAAAATCTCTGTCGAAAAATTGTCCGGCTGATATTGAATTACACCGCCCGTACATTGACAATGTAACTTTCCCCTGCGAAAAATGCGGCGGCGAAATGCACCGCGTCCCTGAAGTTATTGATTGTTGGTTTGACAGCGGCGCAATGCCTTTCGCGCAGTGGCACTATCCATTTGAAAACAAAGAAATTTTTGAAACTCATTTTCCGGCTGATTTTATCAGTGAAGCGGTTGATCAGACGCGCGGCTGGTTTTATTCGTTGCTTGCAATTTCAACTTTGCTTTTCGACAAGCCTTCCTTTGAAAATGTAATTGTACTCGGCTTAGTTTTGGATAAAGACGGGCAAAAAATGTCGAAGTCGAAAGGTAATGCAGTTGCGCCAATGGATATGTTGAAAAAGCACGGCGCGGACGCTATTCGCTGGTACTTTTACGAAAACAGCGCGCCATGGTTGCCGAATCGTTTCCATGATGATGCGGTTGTTGAAGGGCAAAGAAAGTTTTTGGGCACGCTCTGGAATACCTACGCCTTTTTTGTACTGTACGCCAATATTGACAATTTCGACGCCACGAAATACCAACTTGACTATGAAAATTTGTGCGTTATGGATAAGTGGTGTTTGTCGCGTTTAAATACAATGGTTAAAACTGTTGACGAATGCCTGACAAATTATAAAGTTCCCGAAACTGCAAAGGCGTTGCAAAGTTTCATTGATGAACTTTCTAATTGGTATGTTCGCAGGAGCCGCGCGCGTTTCTGGGCAAAAGGTATGGAACAAGATAAAATTAACGCTTATATGACGCTGTACACCGCGCTTGTAACTTTTGCAAAATGCGCCGCGCCTATGGTTCCTTTTATCACTGAAAATATTTACAGAAATTTAGTTTGTTCGATTGACAACAACGCGCCTGAAAGTGTTCATCTTTGCGATTTCCCGACTGCTGACGAAAATAAAATTGACGCCGAACTTGAAAAGAATATGGACGAAGTTTTGAAAATCGTTGTACTCGGACGCGCCGCCCGTAACGCCGCCAATATTAAAAATCGTCAACCCGTTTCAAAAATGTTCGTTAAAGCTGTCGAACTGCCAAAATTCTTTGTTGAAATTATCGAAGACGAACTCAACGTTAAAGCCGTCGAATTTCGCGCAGATATGGAAGAATTTGTTAAATACAATATCAAGCCGAATTTCCGCGTGCTCGGTAAAAAAGTCGGTAAGCAAATGGGCGCAGTTCAAAACGCGCTGAAAACTTTGAACGGCGCGGCGGCAAAGTTTGAACTCGATAAAACCGGCGAATTGAAATTAAAAATTAACGACGGCGAAGTTATTTTGACTGCTGAAGATATTGAAATTACCGTTGCTCAAACTGAAGGCTACAACGTTCAAACTGACAACGATATTTCTATTGCGCTTTCAACAGAATTGACGCCCGCGCTTATTGAAGAAGGCTTTGTGCGTGAAATTATCAGCAAGATTCAAACAATGCGCCGTGATTCAAAATTTGAAGTTACTGACAGGGTTAAAGTTTTTGTTTGCGGCAACCAAAAACTTGCCGAAATTATCCGCCGCAATGCCGAAGAAATTAAATCCGTTACGCTTGCAGATGAAATTAACACCAACTTACAGGACGATATGGGCAGCATTAGTTTGTTGGCACAAACGGTTTATGACAATTCCAAGATTTGGGATATTAACGGCGAAAAAATTTCTATCAGCGTGATTCAAAATTAGGGACTAAGGGATAAGGATTAGGGACTAGGGAACAGCTCCCCAAAAATTTGGAGGTAAAATTATGAAGTGTATCTGTTCGCAAAAAGATTTAAAAGAGGCGTTAATAGCCGCGTCAAAGGCTCTTCCGGGCGGCAAACCTCAAATGCCTATTCTTAGCGGTATTTACTTTGTTACACGAAAAAATTATCTTGAAATACACGCTACAGATTTTTCAACCGGAATAATTTCAAAAATCCCCGCCGAAATTGAAAGTGAAGGCGAAATGGTAGTAAACGGCAAAAATATTGTTGAAATTGTAAGCAAACTTTCCGGCAACATTGTTACAATTTCAACTGAAGAAACTGAAAATGTTGCAACGATAAAATCAGACGCCACAACTTTTGAACTTTATACAATGGAGCCTGAAGATTATCCGAAAGTTACAATGCAGGAATTTAATCATACTTTCTACATTAAAAACGCTATTTTGAAAAATCTTGTTACGCGCTCGGTTTTCGCAGTTTCTGACGACGATTCACGCCCTGTTTTTCAAGGTTGCTCAATCACTGTAAGCGGCGAAGATATAACTTTTGTTGCCACGAATACTCACCGCTTGATTGTTACAAAGTCTGTAATTGAAAATAATATCGAAGGCGAAAATAATTTAATCGTACCCGCCGACGCCCTTAGCGATGTACTTTCAATCGTAAATGCAATAAAAGACGAGCGCGGCGTTAAGATTGAGTTTTCGGATAAACACATTGCCTTTACAATTAACAATATGATTGTAACTTGTCGATTGATTGACGGCAGCTTCCCTGCGTATGACAGGGTTATTCCCGAATCTTGCAAAACTTTTGCAAATGTTGAAGTTCAAGACTTTGTGTCGACATTGGGGCGCGTTGCGATTATCGCCAATCAAACTGAATATAACACGGCGCGAATATCTTTCAGCAATGAAGGGCTTGAAATGAAGGCGGATTCTTATGCAACCGGTAAAGTTGTCGAACATTTGAACGCAGATATTGAAGGTTCCGACGTTGAAATTTCGTTTAACATTCGCTATCTTCAAGACTTTTTGAAAACTGCAAGCGGCAACGATATTTTGCGAATTGGTGTAAATGACAGCTTGACGCCTGCAGA
>CALDHY010000025.1 GCA_937901445.1 uncultured Selenomonadales bacterium | reverse complement strand
TTCTTTTAGGCGGCTTTTCTTTCTTCTAAAGAAAGAAAAACCGTGTTAAAAAAATAAAAAATAAAAAAAATTTTTAAACTTGACAGAAATTTAGGTATATGTTAGACTTTGCGGCGTTAAAGCAGAAGTCATACTTCTCACCCGCCGACCTTGAATGAGTTGGCGCGGTTACGGCTTGAGGTCGTATTGTCTTTGTGCAAGGGAAGGTGGCTTTGTTGCCGCCTTTAATTTTTTTATGAGTGCCGCAGGAGGTGTACTTACAATTAGCAGGGACAGTTTGAGAATCAATGAAGAAATTCGTATTCGTGAAGTTAGGGTAACCGATGCAAACGGCGAACAGTTGGGAATTATGCTTACGCGCGATGCTTTAAAACTTGCCGAAGAACAACATTTGGACTTAGTTGAAATTGCGCCCAAAGCTCGCCCGCCCGTTTGCAAAATTATGGATTTCGGCAAATATCGCTACGAACAACAAAAACGCGACAAAGAGGCGCGCAAAAAGCAAAAAGTTATCACGATTAAGGAAGTCAAACTCAGACCAAATATCGAGCAACACGATTTTGAAGTTAAACTTAAAAATGCTCAACGTTTTATTGAAGAGGGCAACAAAGTTAAAGTTACTGTTATGTTTCGCGGGCGTGAACTTTCGCACCCCGAAATTGGCAATGCAGTCCTTGACAGAATCTCAAAGGCACTTGAAGAAAGTGTTACCGTTGAACGTAATGCTAAGCTCGAAGGAAAGAATATGACTATGATTCTCTCTCCTAAGGCGCAGAAGGCAACGAAGAACAAAAAAGGAGGGGTTGCAGATGCCCAAAATCAAGACTCACAGAGCGACAGCTAAACGCTTTACTGCCACCGGCAGCGGCGAATTTAAACGCAATAAAGCCTATAAAAGCCATATCTTAGAAAAAAAATCCCGTAAACGCAAGAGAAATCTCCGTAAAGCCACGCTTGCTTCAGCGGCTGATCGTAAAAACGTCAGAACAATGCTCCCTTACGCCTAATTTAGGGGCTAAGGGATAAGGGCTAAGGACTAGGGAATTTTGAAAGGAGATTTTTTATGCCAAGAGTTAAAACCGGCGTAACTGCTCACAGACGCCATAAAAAAATTCTTAAACTTGCGAAGGGTTATCGCGGCGCAAGAAGTAAACAATTCAAAAAAGCCAATGAAACCGTAATGAAGGCGGGGCAATACGCCTACCGCGACCGCAGAGTCAAAAAGCGTGAATTTCGCCGCCTTTGGATTGCGCGTATTAACGCCGCCGCACGTATTAACGGAATTTCTTACAGTAAATTAATTTGCGGGCTTACAAAAGCCGGCGTTGCTATAGATCGTAAAATGATGGCGGATTTGGCTGTTTCAGACGCCTCCGCTTTCTCAAAACTTGTTGACATTGCAAAAGAAAATATTTAACAAATTTTAAAAGATTGTCGAAAAAAATTTTGGCAGTCTTTTTTGGTTGTAGGAGGCGTGCAAATGAACGATAAAAACAATACAATCGAAATGGAATTTGACGGCGAAAAGTACAAAAAATATAACGTCAATAAATACGCTCAAAATTATTCTGAAGTCGGTTTCTTCGATAAAATTAAGGGCAGTATCAAAAAAGCCGGGCTAGGTTTAATCTACAAGGCGTTACAGCTTTTCTACGTGGCGCAAAATCCAAATGTACCTATGAAAATTCGTGCGGCGATTGTTGCGCCGTTGGGATATTTTATTTCGCCGGTTGATTTAATTCCGGATATAACACCGATTGTCGGTTTTACGGACGATGCGGCGGTTATTGCGGCGGCTATGCTAATCGCGCAGACTTACATTAATGACGATATAAAACAACAGGCAAAATCTGCAATCAAAAAATTTTTCGGCGATTCTGCCGTTGCCGAATTGGAATAAAAAAGTAGGAAATTGTATATGAATATTAATTTTAAAGAGCTGGAAAAGAAATTTCCGAGCACTGAAATTATTGATAAAGTATTTGAAAAATTCGGTTATGATACACTTGCTCACGGCGGGAATAACTTTGCGCGGGATCTGAATCGTTGCGATGAATTTTTTCACGATTATCCTTATGATGAATATATTTCCTATCGCTACAGTCATAAATGGGCAAGCGCAGAAAAAAAACTTTATCCCAACGGAACCAATCTGCACAGATTATGGATTGAATATGCTTTTAATCCTAAAGACTTTGAAGATTCGATTGAATATCTTGCTTCCCTTTGGAATGGAGAAAATGAAAAAGCCGAAAAGCTCAAAAGTAAAATTATAGATAAAGTTATGAAACGACGATTGGGAATAAAAAATATAATTTTGGCGTCAAAGTCTCCGCGCCGTGCGGAATTGCTGAAAAAACTTTGCGCAGATTTTGAAATAATCAGCGGCGGAGCGGCAGAAATTGAAACTGCCGAAAATCCGGCTGAACTCGCAATAAAAAACGCCACGATTAAAGCTGAAACCGTCGCGCAGGATTTTTTGAACGATATAGTAATTGGCGCAGATACTATTGTTGTATTGAACGGAAAGATTTTTGGTAAGCCGCACGGGGAGCAAGGCGCGTTTGATATGCTGAAAACTTTATCCGGCAAAAAGCACGAAGTTATAACCGGAATTGCGATTTGTACCGGCGGCAAAACTTTTACTGCGTCTGAAGTTACTGAAGTATATTTCGGCGAAATGACAGATGAAGAAATTAGCGCGTATGTTGCAACCGAAGAGCCGCTCGATAAATCCGGCAGTTACGCTTTACAGGGCGGCGCGGCAAAGTTTATACAAAAGATTAACGGCGATTGGTCAAATGTTGTAGGGTTGCCGCTGTACCGCTTGAGAATTTTGGCAAAGTCTGTTGGAATTAATTTTTAGTAATGATAAGGTTCATTGCGGTTAATTTTGAAGGCGCGGTAAATTTGTTCAACGAGAATCAGCCGCGCCATTTGATGAGTAAAAGTCATTTTTGAAAAACTCAAACGAAAAGAGGCGGCGCGTTTAACTTCGTCGCTTAAGCCGAACGCCCCGCCAATTATGAAAGTTATATCGCTGACGCCGTGCAAATTTAGCGCGGCTATTTTTTTTGCAAATTCTTCTGAAGTCAACATTTCGCCCGCAACGTCCAACACAATTATAAAACTGTCGCGCAGGACTTGTGAAAGTAATTTTTGACCTTCTTCTTCGAGGGTTTTACATTCGGCAATTTCGCAGACTTCGATTTTTGCAAAAGGTTTAAGCCGCTTCAAATATTCGTTGACGCCGTCGATTAAAAATTTTTCCTTGAGCTTGCCGATAGTTACAATTCTAATTTTCAAAATTATTATCCGTTATCTGTCGATACGCGGCATTTCATCAAGTACAACTTCGATTGTTTTTTCCGCGCCGTCCCTGTCATAAGTAATTTTAACTTTTTCACCAACTTTGCGGGATTTTATGTTTGAGATGACGGCACCAACGGAATTAACTTCCTTATCGTCAATCTTCAATATAATATCGCCGCGTTGAAGTCCTGCACGCCCTGCCGGTGAATCAAGCGCAACTTGGAAAATAAAAACGCCTTTATCGATATTCAACAAGTAGCCATGTTGCGCCGCAGTAGGTTTATCAAAAATCGTAACGCCGAGATACGGGCGGGCAACGTAGCCTTTTTCCATCAATTCTTCTATGACAGATTGAACTGTGTTACTTGGAATGGCAAACGCCATACCTTCAGTAATTCTGCCGTCTTGAGAGAAGAAATTTTTCCACGTGTTAATACCGATAACTTCGCCGTCGTAGTTTAAAAGCGCGCCGCCGGAATTTCCGGGATTAATGGCGGCGTCAGTTTGCAAGAAAGTTAAACTCCTGTCATCGTTCAAATTTAAAGTACGAAACGCGCTGATAACGCCAACAGTAACACTGCCTTGATATTGCAAGCCGAGCGGACTGCCAATGGCAACAACCGGTTCACCTACCATAACTTCATTTGAATTGCCGAATTTTGCTGCCGGTAAATCTTTTGCGTCAACTTTTACAACGGCAATATCCGTCATTTCATCGGCACCAACCAATACGCCGTTTAAAGTTGTTCCGTCCGCCAATGAAACTACCAATTCTTTTGAAATAGTTACTATGCCTTGATTTTCATCTTCAACATCTGCTATAACGTGATTATTTGTAACAATATAGCCGTCACTGCGGAAAATTACGCCGGAGCCGCTGCCCGCCGTTTCGCCTTGTCTGTTAAAAAAATCTCGAACTACGGTTTTATTGGTAATTCCTACGACTGCCGGTCCAACTTCTCTTGCAACGTGTACAACAGGCGTATTTCTTGCACTCTCGGCAGAAGCTCTTGCAGCGTTTGCCGTCAAAGCAGCCGTAATATTTTCTTCAGCAGCGACCGGAACAGATTTATTTTCTTCGCCGGTAATTGCGGGCGTTTCAGTTTCATTTTCAGCAATTGGACTGCAACCGCCTAATAAAAAAGTTGCCGTTGCCACTGCCGCGCATACCAATTTTGTGAGTTTCTTTTTTGTCATTTTTAAAACCTCCACATTAATTTTACTTTGTTGAAGTGAAAATTACAAGCGTATTGACAATTTTTATTAGGTTATGTTAAACTTCACAAGTTGCAAAATAGCGTTCCGCTGAACTTTTCGTCATGAACGCTAAGGAAGGATTTGAATTTTAATGAACATTATCGAAATTTTGGAAAAAGAACAGCTCCGCAAAGATATTCCGAATTTTGCGCCCGGCGATACCGTAAAGGTACACGCAAAAATCGTTGAAGGCAACCGTGAACGTATTCAGATTTTTGAAGGCGTAGTTATTGCGCGCAGCGGCAGCGGCGTCCGTGAAATGTTTACCGTGCGTCGTATTTCTTATGGCGTCGGCGTTGAAAGAATTTTCCCGGTACATTCGCCCCGCGTTGATAAAATTGAAGTTGTTCGTCGTGGGGCAGTCCGCCGCGCTAAACTTTACTACTTGCGCAAACTTACCGGTAAAGCCGCTCGTATCAAAGAAAAGAAAAAATAATTCGTACAAAATTTTTATCAATCGAACGCCTGAAAATTTATTCGGGCGTTTTTTAATATTGTAGCGCAAGATTAAAAATAGGAGTTTAATTGATTGTGAAAAATTATAACAGCAAGGATTTATTTTTGGGAATAGAAAAATTTTTTGACGCCATAAAATCCAAATGTTCAGGCGACAAAGAATACGCGGCAGAAATTTTAAAATCCAGAGGCTTTTTGTTGGAAGACGACGGACTTATTTTGAGTGATAATTCACATAAAGCTGATGCCAATTATTTAAATGAACTTTTGACTGAAGAAAATCTTGGCGAAGTTACAGGCAACAAGATAATTATTTTTCCAAATGCAGATGTTGAAAAAATTTTTTATTCAAATATACTTGCCGGAAGTGAATCTTTTTTAGCTAGGGAAATAACTTGGGACAGATTTTTAAACGAGAGTTTTGCTCCCAAAATTCCCGTTGTGATGTTGGAAAAATTTGTAGCAAGATATATTAAAGCAATATCTGCCTGTGGTGTACAAACTCATGGTTCTTGTGACGGCAATCACCATACTCAAAAAAAATATTTGAGAATTTACATTGAAATTTCAAGTCAACCGAATATCTTTTGGCACAAAATAATTTGCCAAAGGTTGGTTGTCAATAGATTTAATTTAAATTTTAACAAGACCTATGATAAAATTATTAAAGGAAAAAGTAGAAATATGATAAAAAAATTTTCAGCCGATGAATTGGCAGAAGAATTTTTTAAAATTGCCAATAAACTTTTCGATGAATTTTACTTATAAAGAATGACTAACGGCGCGGAAAAAATTTTTTAATCTGTTTTCAATTTTTTTAGTGGATTTTGATATTTTAAGGTAAAAACGGCGTTGGAATGCGGAAAAAAATTTTTTAAAAGAGGTATT
>CALDHY010000024.1 GCA_937901445.1 uncultured Selenomonadales bacterium | reverse complement strand
ACTTTACCGCCCGCCATAATTTTTAAAAATTTTACTATAAAAACCGCGTTGAATCAATTTACAACCTGTTATATAATTTTAGAAAAAATTTGCGGAGGAATTTTATTGAGCGCAATGATAACAGCGGTTGCGGCGTTTCTGATTGACGCGCTGATAGGCGACCCGCGCAGCAAATTTCATCCCGTTGTCCTTATTGGAAAATTAATTCTGATACTTGAATATTTTCTGCGTCGAGATTTTGACAGCTCCATAAAAAAAATTTTCAAGGGCGGCGTTTTAGTTTTAATTGTCGTTGCCGCGTGTTATGGAGTTGGTATACTTATAGAAATTTTTGCAGAAATGACGGGCAGTTTTACGGCGAAAATTTTTATTGAGGCGTTGGCGTTGAGTTTTATGATTACGCCGCGTTCATTGGCTGAAGCGGGCAGAGAAATTTATTTTTTGTTGAGTATGGAAAATTTACAACAAGCGCGTTACAAAGTAGGCTGGATTGTCGGGCGTGATACGCAAAACTTAAACGAGGCAGAAATTACGCGGGCAACAGTCGAAACAATTTCTGAAAACACGGTTGACGGGATAATTTCACCGCTGTTTTACTTTGCTGTTGGCGGGTTGCCGCTTGCCGTTGCTTATCGCGCAGTTAATACAATGGATTCAATGTTAGGCTACAAAAACTCAACGTATTTACATTTCGGCAGAGTGGCAGCGCGGCTTGACGACGCGGCAAATTTTATACCTGCGCGAATCACGGCGATATTATTTTTGGCGTCCGCGCTGATTCTGAATTTAGATTTTAAAAACGCCTTCAAAATGTTGAAACGCGACGCAGCAAAACACCCAAGCCCCAATGGCGGCTATGCTGAAGCAACGGTTGCAGGCGCGTTAAATGTAAGACTCGGCGGACTGAATTATTATTTTGGAATGCCACATTTCCGCGAATATATGGGCGATCCCAATGAAAGTTTGCAGGCGGCACATATTTTGGCGGCAATTCGTATGATGTACACTGCCACGATTATTTTTCTTTGCCTGTCGATTGCAATTTAATTTTGGAGGTTAGAAATTGGAAACACAACAACAACCGCGCCGTAAAGGCAAGCGTTCATTTAAATATATCATAAGATTTTTTCAAATAGTTTTCGGATTGATAGCGGTTTTTTTTATTTCGTTTTTCGTGACGCTTGCAATAAGGGCTTCAAACAATGACGAGGCTTTAATTGAAGAAAGACTTTCGCAAAAAGCCGGTACGCAAGATTATGTTGAAACGGGTTTGATTGAAAAATATGACAGGCTTATGAATATTGAAGCTGCCGTTGCCGAAAAGCGCAGTAAGATTCGCCGGTACGTTTTGCTGAAAGATATTCCGCGCAATTTACGAAATGCGGTTGTTGCAGTCGAGGATAAAAGATTTTTTGCACATAACGGCTTTGATGTTGAAAGTATAGCACGGGCAACGGTTGTAAACGTGGAGGCGGGCGAAATTGAAGAGGGCGGATCCACCATTACTCAACAACTTGCCAAAAATCTTTTCCTGTCGCAGGAACGCTCTTTTACGCGCAAATTTGAAGAATTACTTTTGGCAATTCAACTTGAACGCCATTTCGACAAAAATAAAATTCTGGAAATGTATTTGAACACAATTTATTTCGGCTCCGATTTTTATGGAATTCATGACGCGGCAAAAGGTTATTTTGACAAAGAACCTAAAGAGTTGAACCTTGCCGAATGTGCAATGCTTGCCGGTATTCCAAACGCGCCGTCGGTTTATTCGCCGTATGTTAATTTTGATCTTGCGAGACAGCGTCAACTTATCGTGTTGGATGCTATGATTAAGGCGCACTTCATTACCAGATATGAGGCAGAAAAAGCCCGTGATGAAGAAATTGTTTTACGTGAAGGCGTTTATTGACAAAAAATTTTTAAAGTGTTAAACTTCACAAAACTATTTGAAACGGGCGTTTTTTTTTACACGCCAAAATTTTTAATTAAGTAGTTTTTTAGGCAAAGGAAGTTCCTTTTTTTTAGCTGAAAAGCAACGTCGATTTTACTTCCCGCCGGAGAATCAAGGGCGATTTAATATCGTCCTTTTCTCTTTTGCAGAAATTTAATCTTGAGTGAGAGTTTTATTAAAATTTGATTAAAAATGCGGCGCAGACGTTGACAAACATTTTTGGCGTGTTATAATCTGCGCAATTAATAAGAAATGATTTTTGAATATAATTTTTCGGCAAAGGAAGTTCCTGATTTTTTTTAAACATTTTTTTCTGTTTGTTTTACTTCCCGCCGAATGAGGCAAGGGCGGAGTTGATCACCGCCCTTGTTTCGTCTTACAAGGAGGTTTATTTTTTTATGAAATCTGCGAAAGAAATTTTTAAATTCGTTAAAGCCTCTTTGAATTTGTTTAAAGCTGTGCCCAATCTCGAAGGCGAAAAATTTCCGGAGTACACTTTAGACAATGAAAAAAATCTTGAATACGGTTTTTTTATTACAGAAAACGCTTTTAAAGTTTGTCCGTGCGTTGCCGATGAAAAAATAATCGACTTCATTAAATCGCAGTTCGGCTACAATCTTTTTGAACTGAATCAAGGTTTTTATAAATCTTTTAAAACAGTTACGACACTTACCCCGCAACAAATTTTGGCAAATAAGCTCTTGCATTACTTTTCAACTTACGGGCTGGAAAGTCTCGGACTCTATGATAAAAGTTTGGTTTATGTTCCAAGTGATGCGCTGGAATTGCCAAAAAAAATCAAGCCGATAAAAATTACCGTAATTGACGCAATAGACAAAGCCGAAATTGAAAACCGCGCAAATAAATTGATTATGTCAGGCGCGGCACTTTCTAAGGAAACACTTCAAGACCTTATGACAGTGGTACAATTCCTTGATATTGATTTGAATATTGACGAAGTGCCGAATAAAGAATTTGCAATGTATCTGTGCAAATTTTTAAATATTTTGCCGAAAAATCCCGCACAATTCCTGCGCTTTTTAATTTACATTGGGACCGGCTCAACTTTGCTGATAAAAAGCAAGGAAGTCATTTACAAATTAAGAAAGTTTGAAAAAAAGCCTACATTTGAAGAAGAGGACGAATTCCCAAGCGTCACGCTTACTGAAGAAGACGCCGCAAAATTGAAAGATTTTTTTGATATAAATATTAAGGTTAAAGGTAAACCCGTGCGAATTTCCAAGTACGACAGCTATTTTCAAAGATACATTCAGCGAAACGGTATTGAAAAATTGGCAAGGATTTTTCACAGGTTTAAGCCGCTCTGGTTGTCTTTTAAAATACATTCGGATTATTTGCGCTCCACGATAAACAAAATGCGCAAATTGGCTGATAAATATCATAAACCGTCCGCGCCAAAATTCTTGGAGCGCGTAACTTCAGCTGAAGATGTCAACCTTGAAATACTCAACGCGGAACTTTCCAACATTACAACCTACAGAAAAATTTCTTTGGCAAATGCGATACTTTACAGGCAAGCCGACCCTGAAAGTATTGTTTACAGTATCCGCAACGGCAAGGCGTTTGCCGATAAATTCCGCGGCAAGGGTTTAAAATTCGATATTCAAAAAGTATTTAACGCAATTATAAAATCCATTGCCGCAGATATACGACCGAATGTTCAAGGCAAAAAAATTTATATCCCCGAAAATTTTACCTACGCCGTACCTGTAAGCGAAAAGAAATTCATTGGAAATATCCCCTACGGCTCATTTTATACTTTTACAGAAAAATCTTGCGTTGTCGGCGTGCATTGGTTTAATATCGTTGTGAAAGGTGACGAACGGCGCGTAGATTTAGATTTACATTTAAATTCCAAAAATACCAACGTAGGCTGGAACAATGATTTTCGCGGGCAAAATTACATTAACACAAAGGAAGAAAAAATAATTTTTTCCGGCGATATGACAGACGCGCCTATTGATAGCGGCGGCGCAACGGAGGCTTTCTTTATCGGCGAATCTTTTACCGATAAATTTTTAATGGTTAATCTGAATAATTACAATATGAGCAGTCATGCTGTACCGTTCAAATTGGTACTTGCAAATGTCGAACAAGAAAGTATCGACAGACAATATTTAATCGATGCTCACGAAGTTGCTTTTTGCGTACCAAATGAAATTGATTCCGGCGAAATGTTTTTGGGCTTTTTGGCGTCAAATGAACTCGGCGAAAAAAAATTTTATTTCTTTACACGGGATATGGGACACAGAATCGTTGCCCGCACGACCAATGTAACAAACAGAATTAATTCAGCAATGCAAACAGCGGTTGAATCCTTCCTTAGCTTGGATGAAGTTTTGAAAAAAGCCGGCGCAATTTTGGAAGATGTAACCGCCGAAAATTGCGATATAAACCTTGACCCCGCCGAAGTTACCAAAGATATTTTGATTGGCTTGCTTGCACAATAAAAAAATTGCCCGTCGAATTGGCGGGTTTTTTTAGTTTATAAATGTACTTTCTTTCTTTAGAAGAAATAAAGTACCAAAGAAAGAAGCGTCGTCCGCCTGTGTTTTTCGCGTCGAACAAAAAGTAATTCAAAGTATAAGCCGCGTCTCATCACGTTGCAGAAATTTTAACGTTGCCGGTAAAAACGGAGTGCGGCGGACGACACCTTTTCACTATAACTCTAGCCCTTAATCCCTAGTCCTTAGCCCCTATTTATAGGTTTAACGCGCTCCTTGAAAATTTTGTACGTCCAGCCTTGATAAATTAAAACTACCGGTACAAGTACAACGGCGGCGATTGTCATAATTGTTAAAGTGTAGGGCGTTGACGCCGCGTTATAAATTGTCAAGCTCCATTCCGGATTCAAACTGGAAACCATCAGGCGCGGGAACAACGCTACAAAAAGTCCAATTATCGTTACTGCGATTGTTACTGACGTTGTAACGAACGCCGCCATTGTCTTACCTTCCTTGACGAACGACCAGCCCGCCGAAAGTATTCCCATTGCCGCCGCAAAAATCATTACGCCGCTTGCCTTAGACATTACGTCTGTATCGAAAACCGCAACAGTTACAAAGCACAAATACGAAGTCCACGCCGCAACCCCTAAGGCGCGCGCGTCTCTTTTCAATTCAAGCAAAAGTCTTTCGTCTGCAAGTTTTATGCTCAAAAAGTTCGCCCCGTGAAACATAAACAGCGATACAAAAAATAAGCCGCCAATTATTGTAAACGGGCTTAACAAGTCAAAAAAATTTCCCGTGTAGTGCATTTGTGAATTTATTGGCAAGCCCTGTAACAAATTCGCCATTGCCACGCCCCATAACAACGCCGGTACAAAACTGCCAAAAATTATTGCGCCGTCCCAAAAATTTACCCAATCCGAACTTTTAATTTTGCCGCGCAGTTCAAACGCCACGCCGCGCATTATCAACGCAAGCAACATTAAAAATAACGCCAAATAAAACGTGCTGAACATTGAGGCGTAAAAGTCAGGGAACGCCGCAAAACTTGCGCCGCCCGCCGTTATCATCCAAACTTCATTTGCATCCCATACAGGTCCTATTGCTTTAATAAATTGCGTGCGTTCATCTTGCGAGCGGAACAACATTAACATTCCAACGCCGTAATCGAAGCCTTCCAAAATAAAAAATCCCGTGAAGAGTACCGCAATTAAAATAAACCAAATTATATTTAAATCCATTTTATTCAGCCTCCTCTGTGATTTTTGTTCGATTGATAAATTTTACCGCCGCAAATACCGCCAAAACTGCCAAAAACAAGTATATCAAAGTAAAACCTGTCAAAGTTGCCCAAACGTCCCAACTCGTCAAATTGGGGCTTACGGCGGCTGACGTTTTCTGCAAGCCGACCACTATCCACGGTTGCCGCCCTGCCTCCATTATGTACCATCCGACCGAATTTGCAATGAACGGCAAGGGCAAAAGTACCGGCAAAAATTTAAAGCAACAAGCAAAATTTTTTATACTTTCACGGCAGAAAAACGCAAGCACGCCCATTACAAAAACTACAAACAGCATTAAGCCGCCGATGCCTACCATAATTCTGAAACTCCAAAACATTCCCTTGACGTCCGGAATATAATTGCCCGGTCCGTATTTTTCCTGCGCCTCGCGTTGTAAATCGTTGATACCTTTAATTTCGCCGCTGAAAGAATTGTGTACCATAAAAGTAAAAAGGTACGGCACGGCAATTTCAGAATCGTTGCGCCCTGCGTCTTGGTTAATATCTGCGTAAATTGCAAACGGCGCGGGGTCTTCAGTTTCCCATAACGCCTCGAAGGCGGCAAGTTTCATTGGGTTGCCGGTGTTCAAATATTGCGCGTGCAAGTGTCCGCTGCCCATAACGCCCATAATTCCGACAAAACTAAATAAAACTGCGCGACGCAGCGTTCGTACAAACATTTCACGGGAAATTTCGTCCGTTGCAATTTTCCACGCGCTTACAACTATTACCAAAAAGCCCGCTGTCGAAATTCCGGCAAAAAATGAATGGAAATATTCGCCGAGTACATAAGGATTAGTAACCAAGTCAAAAAAATTTGCCATAACTGCGCGACCGTTTTCAATTTCGTAACCTGCGGGGTGTTGCATAAAAGCATTGGCAACCAAAATCCAAAACGCCGAAAGGTTACTGCCAAATGCAACAATCCAAATGCAAGCGCAATGTAACTTTTCGCTTAGTTTATCCCAGCCGAAAATCCAAATTCCAATGAAAGTTGACTCAAGAAAAAACGCAGTCAACGCCTCAAGTGCGAGCGGCGCGCCGAAAATATCGCCCATAAATCTTGCGTATTCCGACCAGTTCATACCGAAATGAAATTCTTGCACAATTCCCGTTACAACGCCCATTGCAAAATTAATTAAAAATATCGTACCGAAAAACTTTACAAGCTTTTTGAGTTTAATTCGTTCCTCGTAACTGCCGCTTTTAATGTACCACGTTTCAAGCAACGCCACGAAAATTGACAAGCCTAAAGTTACCGGCACAAAGAAAAAATGATAAAAAGTTGTAATTGCGAATTGCAACCTTGATAAAATAAGTGCGTCCATAGAAAAATCTCCCTTCGGTCGATTTTTAGGGATTAGGGGTTAATGGTTAGGGATTAGAAAAACTATAACACTACACCACTACCTCACTACACCACTACAAAACGGAGTTTCAAGTAAGAGCGGAAAAAATTTTGGCGCAGTCTATTTGCCGCCGCCCCAAAAAAGGTTAAGCGGCTCAAAGAATGATTCTGTTAAAACAAACAGTTTTTAAGGAAGTGTAATTTTGAATTACAGAATTTGCGTTTGACGAATTTTAGAATTTTTGATTGTCGAATTGAAGAATTAACGCGCACTTGGCGAAAACATTTTGTGGTGTCAATTTGATTGACGTTGAAAAATTTTCAATAACAACTTTTCAAAAATTTTAATTTGCAGCCTCACAGTTCATCTGCAACTGAACCGACTTTACCAAAAAAATTTCTGCCCTTACTTGAAACTCCGTCATTTGAAAAAGATTATACACTAAAAATTATTTTATTGCATTAAATTCTTCCAAAATTTCGGTTGCGCTTGCGTGCGGGTCAAACGGTAAAATATATTCAACCTGCGTATTAATCAGCGCGGCGTCAATTTCTGCAGAAATTTTATCAGCCTCAACCTGCAATTTTTTTACAATTTCCCTAACTTTATTTCTGTCAAAGTCAATCGTCGTTACAATTTCCACATCGTAGCGAAAATCTGTTTGATTGCCGTCCTTGTTGAAAACGTAACCTGTACCGGCGTTTTTGCGTAAAAGACTTTTACTTTTGAGTTGCCGAAGTTCGCGCAGGACTGCCGCCGCGTTATGGCGTTTTTTGTTTACGTCAACGGCAGTATCAATATCGAACGTCATTTTAGATTTTGCCGCGTGAATTGCCTTTGCAAGTTTTTCGCGTTCGTCAATAAGTACCAACAGAAAATCTATAACTTTGTTTGTGTCGTAAATTTTCACGTCGTAATTTGTAACGTCCAAAGTTTCGTCAATTTGCGCGTCAGCCGCTTTACTGCGAAAATGTTCTTCTACAACGCGGGTTACATTGCGTTCAATTTCAAGGTAGCTTGTAAAAGTATTAAAAAGTTCCTCAATTTTATTTTGCGCTTGAAAAGCTTCCTTCAAGTTCATAAAAAATTCCTCCTAAATTTTAGAAAGGGCGTCTACAGCGCGTGAGAGCCTCTCTAACGCACGTTCACGCCCCAACAGGTATAAAATCTCTACCGTGCCGCCGGGCGTTACTTTCTGCCCCGACAGGGCGATTCTCAAGGGCCACATAACCGTCCCTGTTTTCAAGCCTGAACTTTCAATATAGCCGGAAATTTTTTCGTTCAAAGTTTCAAGCGTCCAATCTTCAACAGTTTCAAGAATTTTTATTGCCGGTTCAATTATTTCAACAGATTTTTCGATTGTAACTTTGTTGCGCTTGTTAATGAAAAGTTCGGCGTCGAAGGGCGGAATTTCCATTAAAAATTTAATCATTGCCGGAATTTCGCTAAGTTTGGCAACGCGGGTTTTCAGTAAACTTGAAAGGTAAACTTTTTTTGAAGAAAGATTTTCATCAAGTGCGCCAAAAAATTTATCAGCCGCGCTTGCAAAATCTTCATCTGTCATAGCCTTAAAATATTCGCCGCTCATCCAGTCAAGTTTGTTGTAGTCGAAAACTGCGGGCGATTTACTCAAGCCGTCGAGACTAAATTTTTCAATCAATTCAGCCATAGAAAAAATTTCTTGATTAGTTTTCGGATTCCAGCCCAAAAGCGCAACGTAATTTGTAATAACTTCCGGCAAATATCCCGTTTCAACCAAATCATTGAAACTGGTTGCGCCGTGCCGCTTGCTAAGTTTTGAAATTGTGCCGTCTTCAGCTTTGCCCATAACCGGCGCAAGGTGTATGAAAGTTGGAATTTCCCAGCCGAAAAATTCATACAGCAAAACGTGTTTTGGCGTCGAAGTTATAAATTCCGTGCCGCGTATAATGTGCGAAATTTCCATTAAGTGATCGTCGATGACGTTTGCAAAATTGTAAGTCGGCATACCGTCGCTCTTTAATAAAACTTGGTCTTCAAGTTCAGAATTTGCGATTGTAATATTGCCGTGCAACACGTCAAAGAAAGTTGTTTCGCCGGTAAGCGGCATTTTTTGGCGAATTACATAGGGCTTGCGTGCAACAATATTTGCTTCAATTTCTTCTCTGTCAAGGTCGCGGCACCGGCGATTATAGCCGCCAAATTTTTTATCTTCGTTATCGCAGTCTTCGTGATTGACGCAAAAACAGCGGTAAGCGTAGCCATTTTCAACCAATTCTTCAGCGTATTTTTTATAAATTTTCATACGCTCACTTTGAACGTAAGGTCCGAAATTGCCGCCGTGATGAGGTCCTTCGTCGGGGATAATTTTAGCCGCCGCCAAAGTTTTTTCAATAAATTCAACGGCATCTGCAACATAGCGGGCGCGGTCTGTATCTTCAATCCTCAAAATAAAATCGCCGTGTTGAGACTTTGCAAAAAGGTAAGCATATAACGCCGTGCGCAAATTTCCAATGTGCATATAACCTGTCGGACTTGGTGCAAAACGTGTACGAATTTTTTTCAAGTTCAAAACTCCTATCAAATTTATTTTTCAAAACCTAAATAAGTTTTAAATCCCAGCATATACAAGGCAAGCGCAAAAGATTTTTCAGCCGAATTACTTTTGAGTTCGTCAAAAACCGTATCGCGTGGAATGTTTAAACTTTCAGAATTTGAAATAACTTCCTCAATCATTTTCGGTAAAATCATACATAACTGATAAAAAGCGTCGTCTTCGCTGGTAATAATTTTGTAAAATTCATCAATGCTGACTCTGCGAATACGCCTGTGTTGTTGTTTTTGTCCGTCAAGCGAAACTGTCCAAATAATATTTTGAGATTTTTTTGCAATGACTTCAACCAAAAAGCAAACGCAATCATTATCATCTAAAAGTTGCCCTTGCATTTTCATATAAGTTTTTGCACTTGCCGCTGCGTTCATTGTGTTGTGCTTGTTTTTCATTTCGACAAAAATTTTATTGAATTTGCCGCAATCTTCAATTTCAATGCCGGAATTTTTTTCAAAAATTATATCCCAGCCGACTTTTGGAACAGTGCAACCTTCGATATACCTAAAAATATTTTGGTGAAAATAACCAATGCTGTTGTTGTTAGATTTATCGCGTTGACGGAAAATTTCACTTTTGATGATTTCTTCCCAACTTGCGCCGTAAACTTTTTTATCAAACAAAAGTTTTATAGGGTCGATTATATTGGCATTAAATTTTTCGAGGTTATAAGATTGAAGATTTTCGCCATAACTTTTTATAGTTTCTGCGATGTGATTTTTCAAATTTTCGTCAGAAATAAAACTTAGTGACATTGTAAATTCTCCAATCCAATTTTAATTTCCTTTGCAACGTCAAACGCAAGATTAACCGGCACGGCGTTTCCAACTTGTCTGTATTGGCTGTACATTGAGCCGCAAAATTGCCAATCATCGGGAAAAGATTGTATCCTTGCATTTTCACGAATTGTAAAAGGGCGCGTTTCCAACGGGTGGCAACGTTCAGTTTGTTTTTGAGTCGGCGAAGTTAAAACTGCAAGTGACGGCTCATCTAAACTCATTCGCCGCAAAATTCCCGTCCTGCCGCCCGCCATATTCCAACAGCCTTGCATATAATCTTTGGCAATTTCTTCAGGTAAATCACGCCAATAACCTCCTGCCGGTACAAGCTCAAATAATTTTCTTTTATAATCTGAATATTTTGCGCCCAAACTTTCAGGAACATTTTGTAAAACGTCGCGCAGGACAGGTTTATATTTGTGCGGAGTTGGAAAATTTATTTTCAATTTGTCAGCTAAATCTTTTCTAACGCCGATTGTAATTAAGCGTTCCCTTTTTTGGGCGTTGCCGTAATCCCAAGCATTCAAAATTTTTTTCTGAATCAAATAGCCGCATTCTGTAAAAACTTTTTCCATAGTCTGAAAAGTTTTGCCTTTATCGTGCGAAAGTAAACCGCGTACATTTTCAAACAGAAAAGTTTTTGGCTGAAGTTTCTGCAGAAAAATTGCATAGTGATAAAACAAAGTACCGCGCACGTCCTCAAAGCCGAGCCTTTTACCGGCGTAAGAAAAAGATTGACAGGGCGTACCGCCTGAAAGTAAATCCAGTTCGCCGCGTTTAATCTGAAAATATTTTTCCAAATCTTGTACAGAAATATTGGCAATGTCAGAATTTATCACATTCCACGCGGGACGATTTAATTTCAAAGTTTCGGCGGCGTCTTTATCAATTTCAATCAACGCTAAAGTTTCAAAATTTGCGCGTTCAATTCCAAGTGCAAGCCCGCCCGCGCCTGCAAAAAGTTCTATGGATTTCAAAAAATTATCCCCCTGCCGTTATTTAAAATTATCTTTCCAATAGCCGCAAAGTGTGCGGAACATTATCAAAGACGACATTGCGCCGGGGTCTTCAAAGCCAATGCTTTTTTCGCCAAAATAACTTGCACGCCCGCGTCGCGCAGGAATTGTTTTGGTAAATTCTACGCCGTCACGCGCCGCGTCCCTTGCATCAGTTAAAATTTGTTCAAAAGTTTTATCGCTGGTATTTTCAGCCTTGAAAGTTTCGTGAATCGGTATTAAAACATCAAGCATAGTTTTATCGCCCTTTTCGGCGTGCCCGCGCCTTTGAATCGCTGTAACCATTGCGCCAAAAACTTTTTCAAGTGTTGCCGCGTCAAGCGTTGAATTTTCGTCAACAACTTTAGCCGCCTCCAAAATTCCCGCGCCGTACAAAGGACCGGCAGTTCCTCCAACATTCATTAAAACTGCCTCGCCTACAGCTTGCAAAATTTCCTTGACGTTAGCCGAGTCGTCGAGTTCCTCAATCGCTTCTTCAGCCGCGTTTGCGCCGCGCGCCATATTCAAGCCGTGATCCCCGTCGCCTATTTTTGCGTCAAGTTGCGATAAATAATCCTTGTCTGACAGAATCGCTTTAATAACCGCGTTCACTGCGTCTTTTATCATTTTCGTCACCTCTCCAAGATTCTAAAATTATTTTATATCATACCACATATTTAAAAACTGTGCTATAATAACTTTGAGAAAATTAGTTTGGAGATGTTTTTTCAGATGGGACAAAGTATCGGGATAAAAGATATGCGAGCTTTTTTTGCAATAGTCGAAGAAGGAAATATCAGCCACGCGGCACAACGCCTTGACGTTGCACAGCCCGCACTTAGCAGACAGATGAAACGCCTTGAAGAAAAATTGAACGTAAAACTTTTTGAGCGCGGCTCGCGCCGTATTCGTTTAACTGACGCCGGGCGCGTTTTGTACGGGCGCGTTGAAAATATTCTCGGTATGGTAGATGGTACCGTTCGTGAAATTACCGAGATTGGAACGGGCGCAAAGGGTTCAATTCGTATCGGCACAATTACAACTTCCGGCGCAATGATTCTGCCGGATTTAATTTCTGAATTTCATAAAGTTTACCCCAATATCACTTTTGAAATTTGGGAAGCTGAAGGCGCGCGTATTTTGGAACTTTTGGACAGTCATTTAATCGAAATTGCAATTACGCGGACGCAGGTTGATAATCTTGCTTATGAACTTTTAGTTTTGCCTAATGAGCCGTTAGTTATCGTCATGAACAAAAAAAATTCTTGCGGCGCGGGTAAAAACGTTATCAAGCTTGAAGAGTTGAAAGATCAGCCAATAATTATTCCTTTGCGCTGGAAGTCGATTTTTGAAACGAATTGCCGCAAAATTGGATTTGAGCCGAATATAATTTGTGTTTCAGACAGCGTTGTACAAGATTTAATGATGGTAAAGAAAAATTTGGGCGTGGCACTCATTCCAATTTCAAGCCGTGAACTTTTGACCGACGGCGATTTAATTTTCAAGCGCACGATTGAACCGGAAATGAAAACTCATACCGTTGTTTCGTGGCTGAAAAATCAAACGTTATCAACGGCTTGTACACATTTTTTGGATATGTTCAAGCAAATGTATTTAAAGGAAAATTAATATGGAATTGAAAGTTGGTTTAAAAAATTCGGTCGCGCAGGTTGTAACAGAAAATGATACAGCGGTTGCGGTAGGCTCCGGCAGCTTAAAAGTTTTGGCAACGCCGAAATTAATTGCGCTTGTTGAAAAGGCGGCGGCTGATTTACTTGAAAAAAATTTGTCGCCGGAACTTACTTCAGTTGGAATTGCGGTAAATGTTGAACATACCGCGCCAACGCCTGTAGGAATGAAAGTTTTTGCTGAAGTTGAAATTTTGGAAATTGCCGGGCGAAAAATAATTTTTGAAGTAACGGCAAATGACGAGCGCGGCGAAATTCTGCGCGGGCGGCACGAACGCTTCATTGTCAACCGTGAAAAATTTCAGTCTAAGGCTGATTCTAAAAAAAGTTGACAAAAAATTTCAGTTGAAAATTGCCGGGCGAAAGATAATTTTTGAAGTAACGGCAAATGACGAGCGCGGCGAAATTTTGCGCGGCAAACACGAACGTTTTATTGTCAACCGTGAAAAATTTCAGTCTAAGGCAAATTCAAAAAAAATTTGACAAAAAAAATATTTTGTGGTAATATTCGCAAGTCTAAGGACAGATGAATTTGGAGTGGTACTCAAGTCGGTGAAGAGGACGGTTTGCTAAACCGTTAGGGTCGAAAGGTCGCGGAGGTTCGAGTCCTCTCCACTCCGCCATAATTTTGAACATTCTACCGTTAATTCGGATTAAAATTAAAGCCTCGCAGTTACGCGGGGCTTTTCTGCATTATAAGTCATTTACTTAAAGAAAAATTATCTAAAATTTCGCCGTTGACAGTTTGAGCAGTTAAATTTATTGAATCTGCGCGAATATCCAGACAAATAAAACTTTCCGGCTCATGAGTATAATTTTGGTCGCCCGCACGCCCGCACAAAATATAGTGTGTACCGCGCGGCGATTTTTTTTGTTCAAAAATTTTTCCGGCGTTCCTGTACGTGTGCAAGTGTCCCGTCAAAACTAAATCTATTTCCAATTCGTCAAAAAGCGGCAGAAAATAATTTTTAGCTTCGTCAACAAAATCAGTTTGCGGGCGATTAAAAATTGACTTGTGCATAAAAACAATTTTCCAGCGGCGATTAACTTTGGCGGCGTCATTTTTCAGCCAATATTCTTGAGCGTCTTTCATACCGGCGTTGAAATTTTCAATTTCCATGAATTGCGTATTCAAAATAAAAAAGTGCGCCGCGCCGTAATCAAACGAATAAAAATAACCGCCGAAATTTTTAATTCCGTTCGGCGGCAACTTAAAATTATGCAAGTAACCCGTCGGCAAACAGTTCAGCCAATTAAAATCGTAACATTCATGGTTGCCAATTACCGGCACAAAAATTCTTTCCTGCAGTAAAATATTTGCCGCGTTAAACCATTTCTGCCACTGTTTAAAATCTTGCCCGTTGTCAACCAAGTCGCCATTAACCACAAAAATTTCTGCGTCAGGAAAATTTTTGGAGGCAACGGTCGCCGTCCTTTGCCAAATTCTGTAATCAATGCACTGTGAATCGCTGAACACCAACATTTGAAAATTGCCGTCGCCCGCCGTGCGTAAGTTTTGCCACGCCGTCGCGCAGTTGTCGGAAATTATTCTAAATTTGTACAAACTTTCCGGCTTGAGATTTTTTAAAGTGCAACTGTAAATAAAATTTCCTTCAAATAAATCTGCAATAACGTTACCAAAATTCGCCGCGCTTTCGCCGATTAATTTATATTCAAGTTTGACGTTTGAAATTTCGGCGTCAGCTTGCCACATTATGACGCGGGAAGTTTTTGAATCTGCCGTTATAATTTGGCGCAAAAATTTTACCGCAAGGAGCGGCTCGTAGCCTTCCTGCGGCTGATGAAGTTTTTCAACTTTCGACGTTATGAATTTCTGTAAAATTTTTTTGAAAAAGTTCAACGAATATGTTTCCTTTCGTACCAGAGCGCACCAACAATTAAAATTATCGCCAAAATTATAACTACAATAATTCGCGTCGGATCTTCCTGCTTTACAATCGTGTCGTGCCCGATTATCGCTTCAATTCCGGTTGAGGGAAATTTTCCAACAAATGCAGATAAAACATAGTCGCGCAGGCTTAACGAACTAAGCGCGCCCACTGCATTTAAAACGCCGCTCGGAATGTAGGGAACCATGCGCGCTATCAGCATTACAACGAATCCTTTTTTGGAGCTGTACTTGTCAATCGAACTTAAAAATTTACTTTTCTTGATTAATTTTTTGGCAGTATCGCGGAAAAAAAATCTTAGCAACAAAAAGCTGATCGTGACGCCGACAGTTTCCGCCGCCACTGAAATTACTATTCCCCAAAAAATTCCAAATATCAGCGTGTTTGCCGTCGAAAAAATAATTGCCGGCAGAAAGCCCAGCGCGTTTACAAAGAGCGTCAGTAAAAAACTGAATACAACAGCCAATTCGCCGTAACTTTTGATATATTCCGCCGTTTCTTGAATATCGCCGTGCGACAGCAATTCAATTATTTCCGGCAAAAATTCCGGTGCAATTAAATGTATAACGACAAAAAGCAAAACGATTAAAAGCGCGGCTATAATTTTGACTGTTTTCAATTAAAATCCTCCAGTTTAAGAATTAGCAATTAAGTGATCGTTTGTCCAATCTGTAATTTGACTTGGATATTTTAAAGGCTCCCATTTTGCGGCAACGGGGCGCGTGCAATATTTGCAACGTTCAAACGGCGTAATTAAAAATTTCTTCAGTTTTTCGGTTGTCAAATTTTCTTCGTACAAATCCAGCGCGCCGTCTTCCGGCAAATTTTTATTGAAGTAAGCGTTAAAATATTTCGTGGTAAAAGGCAAGAAACACGCGGCAATTTTGCCCTCGTAAAAATTATTACAATGCGATTGAAAACACTGCAGAAAAATTTCTTGTTCGTTATCATGGCGTTTTAAAGTTTGTTTGACTGTAAATTCTTTCATCAGCGGACTAATTCCGAAAAGCACGCCTTTACTTTTCAGCAGATTTTGAATTTTATACATTTTACTTTGCATTGGTTGATAAAATGAAATCCAAATTGCGGCGTTATTTTCCTTAAGCGTTTCAAAAAAATCATCGGGCATTTTGGGCAGGAGAATTGCATTTGTAACTACGTAAATTTCTGAATATGGGTAAAGTTGGCGGCTAAGTTTCACGTACTCATTAATTTCAGGATTCAATAACGGTTCGCCGCCCAAAATTCTGATAACTCCAATATCGTCAATAAAAATTTTTAACTGCTGAAAATCCTGCGCAAATTTTTCAAGTACGGGAAATTTAGGCTCTTTGACTAAGCCGGAATAATGCTCGCAGTACTTACAATTCAAATTGCAGTGGTCAGCGATATGAAATTCAAGATAGGGTAAATATTTCGCCGAAAAGTACGGCTCCAAAAAATTAAAAACGTTAAGTTCGTCATTCAACCGCGCGGTAATATAAACATCATCAACATTGACGCCCAATATCATTAACTGCGAAAGAATTTGAGATTGACCGGTAAAAATTTCACGCGGAAAAATAATTTTGTCGATAACTTTTTTGTGATAGAGCAGCGCAAATTGAACGAGATTTAAAATTGGGATATTACCAATATTTGACGTATTGACGCTCCCTTCCACATAGGTGACAACATTTAATTTTTCTGCGCCTTGACGTTCAAGCCACAAATTATAATTCTGTTCAATAATTTGTGCTACAATTTGAGATGGCGGCTCCGTGCCCAAAATTGCTACATTCATTTTTTTATCCTCCTGTATAGTAAACAAAAAATAAATATATTTGAACTCCCTGTTGTATTGTATTGTAGCATACGTTTTATTTTTTGACTACATTTTAACTAAGATTAGTGTTGTCAGATTTTATTTTTTGCGCCAAATTCCGGAAATGTACCAATCTGAAAGGTTTGTTTTAATTTCTTCAGCTTGCAGATTTTCAAAGTACCGCCGTTCGTTTTTAGTCAAGTCTTTAACCCAAGTATCTTCAATGCCGTAAAATTCACAAAGTCCCTCTTTTGTTACGTTGTTATCGAAGTCCGAAAAAAACACGTGGCGAATTGCGCGGTTTTTAATTTCCAGCGGCGGGAACTTTACAAAGTAAATTTTTTTGGCGGCGGCGGCTTGAATAATTGCAAGGCGTTTAGCGTTTTCTTCGCGCAGATTTAAAGTTATAAACGTTGCCGAAAATATAGTAAAGCTCGTCAAGGCAACCGCGCCCAATTTTACAATTTCGCCCGTTCGTCCTTCAAAAAGCTTTTCGTGAACATTTGAGTTTCTTAAAATTGCAAGCGCGCCAATTAAAATCATCACCACTGAAGAAAAAGTTGCACGCGCAGGAAAAGTCGGAGCGGCTATCATTACAAAGTTGTTGAAAATTGCAAGCGCAAAAAGAAAAATGCTGTATGGAAAATTTCTAAATTTTAAGTTGCCGCCAAATGTTATAGAGTCTCTAACTTTGAAAAAAATTATAAACAAAATCAGCGCGTAAATTATAAATTCTTCAGACTTCATCATAAAATTATCGAAACGCTCAAGAAATTTCTTTGAAGGGTCGAATTGCGGGAAAATTATTTCAGTGCAAAAATCTTGTACCGCCCGCGCCAAAAAGTTATCGCAAAAGTACGAAATAATTAAAATTCCCGTAACCGCCAAAATTTTTTTATGTGAATTTTCTACAGGGGAATTTTTACTCTTGCTGAACACGCAAATTAACAGCAAAACTAACGGCAAAATAAAAATCAGCATTTCGCCGTTGCCTGCAAATTGGTTGCCAATGTGAATTAAAATTCCCTTGTCTGCACTTTGAACATCATAGCGTACAAAATTTCCCGGAGCCGCCAATAAAATTATCAGCCCCAAAAAATTTCCGATATTTCCTGTAACCATCCACGCCTGCAAAGAATTTTTGCGCCAAAAATATAAAGCCGTTCCCGCTGAAATTAAAGTTACCGTTACGGCTAAATTTTCAACCGAGCAACCGGCGATTATTCCAAAAATAAAAATCGCCGCCGCAAAAATTTTTGAGTTGCCGAAATTTTTTGTACCCGCAAAACTTAAATTGTACGGCAACAAAAATAACGCCACCGGCACTGCCGACCATAAGTAAACCGTTGAGCCGCTTTTCCAAATTGCAACTTCGCCGAAATGTGGCAAGCATAACCACGCCAAAACGCCCGCCGCCGCCAAAATTTTTGGCTCGTCAAATTTTAAATCCCGCCGCGCGTGCAGGTAAATCAAAACTATCAACGCCGTAAACATCAGCGCGTTTGCCGCGTCAAATATAAATTTTCCCAGCCATAAAAATAAAATCAAACAAAAAACCGTAAACGCCCTGCCGCCGTGCAAAAAATAATGACGCGCCGTCGATTCAAAAACGTCTGATAACGAGCTTAAATGTTCGCCCGTCTTCCAAATCATCGAGTAATCGTAGTCGTCGCGGTGCAACGGCATTAAATAGTTTAATTCAAACATTATTACAAAAATTATCAGCAATATTATCGCCGTTTCAAAATTTTTTGAAGAACTTCCCTGCATAACTATCCTCTGAAAATTTATTTGCGCCTGTCAAAATTTTTTGGCTAAAACCGGCGAAAGTACCGCAAACAAAACTAAAACTATCCCGCACGATTCAATAAAGCCAAAAGCCGTACCGAATACAAAGTAACTTATCAAAACTGAAGAAACGGGCTCCGTCATTCCCGTAATTGCGGATTCTTCCGCCGTCAAATGTTTCAACCCTATATTAAAAATCAAAAACGCTATTACCGTTCCAAAAATTATTATCCACGCCACGTCAAAAATTGTTTCACTTGTAAAAAATGGCGTCCAACTGTAATCTTCTATCATCAAAAAAGTTACAAGCCCGCCGATTAACATTCCGACGCTTGTTGCAAATGCAGGGGTTATTTTTTCTGCAAACAAAACTTTTCCGAAAATCATACTGAAGGCAAAAGTTGCGCCGCTGGATAAACTCCAAAATACGCAAGATAACGGCACCAAAATTTTTGAAGGATCGCCGCCCGTCACAAGTAAAAATACTCCAACAATCGCCAAAATTACCGCCGCAATTTCTATTTTTGCCGGAAATCTTTTATTCCAGAAACTTTCCCAAATTACGACCATTGCCGGCGTTGCAGATAAAATTACAGTGGTTGCCGCCGCGCCGCCTATTGAAATTGCTTGAAAGTACGTGAACTGCACCATTACAATCCCTATAATTCCATAAATGAAAAGATACAGCCAAAGTTTAGGCTTGCGATTCATCCGCGCCGCCGACAATTTCAACTTGCCGCGCAAAAATAAAATCAGCACCATTAAAAATCCCGCGCCGCACATTCTGATATTTGTTAATTCCATTGCAGTTTTCGTGGAGTGGCTGAAAAAATCTTGTACTGCCACGCCTGAACTTGCCCAACATACGCCCGCCGTTCCAACCAAAATTAACGCCAAATTTCTGCTCAAAATCATTCCTTCAGTCGATTAAAATTTTTGCGGTTATTATATCAAAATAGTTTTGTTTGTGAAATAAAAAATCTGCGCGAGGAACGCAGATTAAATTTTATTTTATACTTTCGCTGATTCTTTTTGATTTGCCTGAATTAAGTTTCCAGCTGTTGCCGATTTTAACCATTTCAATTTCGCCTTGAAAAGTTTGATATAAAGTCCTGCCGCCGCTTGCTATGTCGCGTGCCTCAAGAGTATAGGAAAATGTCACGCTGTCGCCGTCGTTTGAAACAAGATTTAAAGCGGTAATTTCGCTGCTGATTGTATTGGCGTAGCCTTGAGCATAAGTCGAATAATCGCCCATATATTGTTGACGCTCATAAGTCAACGTGTCGTAAGCTTGACGATAATTACCGTCTGTAATATTTTTATGGTATAAAAGAAAGGCGCGTGCCGCTTGTTCAACGTTTTCAGGAATTTTATTTTGTTGCGGCGCGGGCGGCTCCGGTTCCAAAATTCGGACGCTGATATATTCCACTGTGCCGGATTGATTGACGGCAAAACGCAACAAGCCTTTTTCGCCGCGCGTTGAATTAAAATCGTATTCATAGAGCGTTAAATTGTCAATATTCATAACGTGCGGCGCGGAGCCGTACTGATTGATAACTTCACTGTAAGTTGAACCAACGCTAAGCCCGCGAGCCGTTTTGTATCTTGAACTGTAAGTAACAAAGGCACTCAAATAATCGCCGTTGAAAACAACTTCAATATCGTCGTAGTAGTAGCGCAAGCGACCGTTTTCATTTTTCTTTGAATTAGGCGTACCGAAAACATTTACAACTTGATTAAGCGGCGTCCCCAAATCTACGCCGTTCAAACTTAAATCAGTTTTTGCGTCAAGGTAAGATTCTTTTGGCGGCGTTTGAATTTCTGCAGATTGATTTGAAGGATTTGCAGGCGTTGAGTTGTTGTTTCTGCCTAACAACAAAAAAATTATCACAACGATTAACGCGCCAATAATTAATGTTGATTTACTTGAAGATTGAGGAGCAGGCGGCGTTGGAGGCGGCGGCGTAATTGGCGGTTTTATTTTTTTTGGTTGAAATATTTCTGAAACGCTTGGAGCGGGCGGCGTGTTTGTTGAAACTTCCATCCACTCGGGCAACTCGGTTTCTTCAGCCGGTTGAATTTCTTCAGCAAGGTTAATTTCTTCGACGGGTTGAATTTCTTTGACGGGTTGAATTTCTTCAGCCGGTTCTTTATCCCAGTCCAAAACTTTTATAAAAGTATCGATAACATTTTTGACGCGGACTTCTTGTAAGCCGGATTGTAATAAAATTTCTGTTGCCTTAGCGGTTGCCGCCGCGCGGTTATCGTTGCCGGTTGCGAAAATTTCTCCAACATTCAGCGTTAAAGCTTTTTTTATCGGGTTGTATTCGCGTGCAAGTCTGCCGGGAACTTTTTCATCGAGTATCGCTATTAATTCGTCTCTTCGAGTTAATAAAGTTTTATCTTGAGCCAAGATTTTTTTCAGCAGTTCTTCCATAAAATTTCCCTCAACGATTATCAACAATGAAATTAATATTCAACAACGCGGGGTGAGCCGTTGCAAAAACCGAATCCTTAAGCGAGCCGAGCACGTGGATTAAATTTACAGTTTTGGAGCCGTCGAAATTTTCCGGCGCAACGTCAACATTTGCCATACTCCACGCCGCGACCCATTCCGGCAATTTGTAACCTTTTGAAGTTGGAGACAAAGACGCTTGCACAAAATTTATTGCGCCGCGTACAAAAGTTTTTTCCGGCGTCAATGTAACTTTTGCCGCGTAACTGTCAGCTTCAACCGGCAACAGTTCAATTTTTATATCGTTGCCGTCTTTGACTTGCCATTCTTGTTCGTTCAAATATAAAATTCTAACCTGCGAATTTAAAGCCGTCATATCCGGCAGGCAAGCTCCGAGCGGCTGTTTGTATTCAAAATTTACCGTGAAAGTTGCCGCGTCATTGAAAGAGTCTAAGCCAAATTCTTTAACGCGCTTATCAGAAATATTTAATCTGTCATCGGCAAAAAAATTTTCCACGCCTTGAAGTTTCAACTGCGAAAAATCGTCCGTTGATTCAGTCAAATTTTCTGACAGCAACAAATAATTTGTTTCATTCGGCAAAGTTTGACGCTCTTGAAATTTTTCCATAAATTCATTAATTGACATTTCGGAGCCCATCAAAATTAAATAAAACGGTCTGAAACGCGCGGGATCGTCATAAGAATTATAATTGAATTTCGCGGCGTTTAATCCTACGTCAAAAATATCGCCGTTGAATGAACTTTTTATTCCTATAACTGCAACCGCCAAATGCTTTGAAAAATATTTGTCGCGCAGTTTTCGCGTAACGTTGCTCCAATCTGAATCACTTTCAAATAAATCTGTTATGATAATCGAAAGGTGCGAACTGTCCGCTTTGTCAATGACGTTATGTACTGCCGTTATCAATTCGTCATAAGGAGCGGGCGAGCTGAATTTTCTGTATTCCCTGCCTTCGAGCGGCTGAATATTTTCACCGAAACGATAAAATTTCACTTCGCCCATTGAACTGCCGATATCGCCCAAAATATCCGGCAAAGTGCGATAAACATTACCGGCATCAAGCGTCGTGTAACCTTGCATTGAATACGTTGCATCCCAGTAAACGTCAATCAAAAATTTTTCCGGCACAGGCTCCGGCGGGCGTTGAAAATCCGGCGGTAAAGTTATTGTAACGTTGCCTTCCTCATTACAACCGCCTGACAAAAGTGCCAATAAAATCATTGCCGCCGTTACTAATTTTAAAATATTTTTTCTAATCATAATCACACCTCTAATACAAAGGGTCGCGCCCGTATTTGTTATCGCCGTCAGTTCCTTTGGCAAAGAATAAATAAAGTCCGAAAACAACATTGACGTACGGAATAAAAGTTAAAATTGCAAGCCGGCCGGTTTTATTTAAATCGTGAAGCCGCCTTACAGTAATTTCAACGCCGCCAATAGCCGCCGCCAAAAATATAAGCCCGCCCAAAAAACTTGACAGACCTGCAACAATCCCGCCAATAAAAATCATTATCAAAAGTTTTAAATTTTTTGTAAAGAAACGCCAACGATTGAGCCGCCCTTCAGTTGTAAAAATTTCGTCAAGGTGATTTTGCGGCAAAAAAGAATTTGTATAATTTTCGTTTGAAAATCTGCGCGAGGTTTCGTCAATAATTCGGTCTCTCATTCGTTCGACGTTTTTTTGAATTGGCGCGGCTTTTTGAGTTGCAACAGATTTTTCAGCTGTTTCTTTTTCAACGGTTTCTTCTTGAATTTTTTCCTGTTGCATCTTCAAAAAATATTCTTGCACCTGAATTTGTTTTGCCATCGGTACGGTTTCAGTTTCTTGAACAGGCAGCGGAGGTGTTGAATTTTTTTCAAGGTTAATTTTTTTTGCGGGAATTTCAACGGGCGATTCATTCCAATTCAGCGCGCTCTCAAAAATATTAATAACTTCGGTAATTCTTGCCTCTTGCATTCCGGATTCTTTCAAAACTTGCCAAATTTTTTCTTGCTTTTCGGCGCGGCTTAAATCTTTGACAGATAAAATTTCACCAACATTTAAAGTCAAGGCTTTTCGGACTGCCGCGTAAGTACGCCTAAGATTGCCGGGAACTTTTTCATCTAAAATTTTCAGTAAATCTTCACGGCGTGTCAAAAGTGTTTTATCTTGACTTAAAATTTCTTTCAAAAGTTCGTCCATGTTATCACCTCAAAATCAGCTTGCCCTTTTTTGTCAAAATCCAATTTTGCCCGGAATTGGTAAATTCTGCCGCGCGTTCCAGTTGAATATTTGAATAACTGCCATTAATATAATTTGAATCGAAAACTGCTCCCATTGCGCGGGCAACGTGATAATTTTCAGTGTAGCTGTTGACATTCGGTACAACTTTAAAAGTATTGCCTGAAATTGGAATTGCCCAATAATCGCCCCTTTGCGCCGCCGAATTTTCCTCAAAAACCGGCTCTACATTCGGATTATTCATTCGTTCATTGAAGTTGACGCAGTTAAAAAATCTGACGTTGTATTTTGCAATAAAATTTTTTCGCGCAGATTGTTTTTCGTAGCCGTCGGTTTTACTCAATACAACGTTATAATCTTTTAAAAAATCTTCGCCGAAATATTCAACGTTTACGGTGTTTGTTGCCAAATGTTGAATTTTGGGCGGCGCGGGCGAATTTCCGCCGTAATCATTTTCGGTTGTTACGGAAAAATTTTTAAATTTTGTATGCGTCAATTCCTTTTCCATTTTGCGCTCAATAATTTCATCGTTGCGCTCGCGTTCAAGTTGTTCCAGATTTTTTTCTAAAGTTTCAACGCGCGCCAAAAGTACTTGATTGATTTTTAAGCACTTGTACAGATTTTCTTCAAGAATTTTGACGCGCTCTTCAAGTGTTTTTTGCATTTTAACTTAACACCAATTCGCCCTTTTCAGCAAGTCTCCACATACCCTTAAAAATTGCCGGCTTGACAACACGAATATTTGAGTAATTGCCGTCTTTGAAATTGGAATTAAAAACCTCGCCCATTGCGCGGGCAACGTGCAAATTTTCAGTATAGCTGCTTACATTCGGCACAACGGCGAAAGTATCAGCTTCGACTTCATACGCCCAATAATCGCCCTTGCCGGATTGTTGCGCAAATTCAGGCTCCAAATTCGGATTGTTCATGCGCTCGTTGTAGTTTACGCAGCTGAAAAATTTTACATTGTACTTTGAAACAAAATTTTGACGCGCAGATTGTTTTTCATAGCCGGTCATTTCCTTAGCGTTCAGTTCGTTAAATTCCGAAATAAAATCTGCGTACTTATCAAGCAAAGTTGGCGGCGGCGGTGTTTTTGCCGGATAATTTTGAACAGAGGATTTTTGAAGTGTCAGAGCGGGGGATTTTTGAAGAGTTACGGCAGGGGCGGGCGTCGAAATGTACGTTTGCGCCGGTTTATTTTCCAAACTTTCAAGGCGCATCCTAAGTTCACGGTTTTCACTTCTTAAAATTTTTAAGTCGTTTTTCAAACTTGCAATTTCGTCAATTTCTGCGCGGTTGTTAAATTTCGTTATGAAACTGTTGATTCTGGAATTTAAACCGCTCCTCAACAATAAAAATATAAAAATCGAAAGTATGGAAATTACCAGCGCGGCAGTTGCAATGTAACCCGTTGTTGAACCGAGCGGCGCGGTCGCAGCGTCAATTTGTGTTTGAATCTGAGTTTGTAATTCTTTTTGAAGATTTTTTTGAATTTCAGTTTTAATTGCGGCTACGTCGACCGGCGGCGAAGTTACGGGATTTTCCGCTATTCCTTCCAAAAGATTTTCTTCATTCATAAGAAAGCATCTCCATCAACTTTTTAAGTTCAACAATGAAAACAGGCTCCAAGAAAATCTCTCCGACCTCTTGCCCCTTTTTATCGACAAAATAAGAATTTGTATCGCGGATTAATTCTTCAACAGAATCTTTATCAAGCGGAATACCTTCAGACCACAAATCCTGCGAAGAATTAAATTCCTTGACAAAACGCTGAAATTCTGCAAGGCTTGTAACATTTATACCGCTGCTTACGTCGTGCGCACTTATAAAATCGTCTGCCAAAAATTTTTCTTTATCCTGTAAAAATTCCGCGCCTGCAAGTACGGCGTTTGCAATATACCGATCCGCGTCTTCGCCGAATAAGTCAGCTTTAATTTTATTTTCGTCAAAGAAAGTTTCGTGGTTATTCGGCTTGTTTGAAATCATACCGCTTGCAACTTCGACTTTCGGGCGGTGGCTTAAATCCAAGTAAAATTTGTTATTTTTATCAAGTCCGGATGCTTTAACCAACATATTTTCCAAAACTGCCAAAAATTTATTTCCTTCAATCCTGTTACCTACAGTCAACCATTTAAAAATTCTGGAGCCGTTGCCGCCTACAAAAATATGAGGGAGTTTATTTTCTATATAATGGTCGTCTTCGTGTAACCTGCCGAGCAATTTTCCAATGTAGTAAAAAAGTCCCGCAACGGCAAATTGCGCGCCCTGCAAAACGTCACGGACTTTTTCTTCTTCAGCTTTGCCGCTTAAAGTTTTAATGTAATTTTCGCTGTGTTCCCTCATCGCCGCATCCATAACGGCTGAAAGTTGTTCCTTATCGTCCAGTGCTATATTTGCCATTGCTTGGGCGGTATCTTTATCGACAAAAAGTCCATAGTTATCATAAAGCGGCTTAAACATAAAACGCCCTGCATATTGAATCGAAGTATGATAAATGATACATCCGGGTTGACCGCTTATAACAGAAATATCGGTAGTTCCCGCGCCAATATCGATGCAAACCGCGCCTTGAGCAAAATTTGTACCGCCGCCGTCGTCATTGTTCAAGCGGTTGAAATAGTACGCGCCGGCTTTACTTTCAGACCAGCTTACAATATTTTCCGGTTTGAAAGTGTAGCCGCTGTTTTCGCAGGCTGATTCAACGGCGTTTTGACAAGTGTTATCAAAAGTCATTTGCTGTATTGCCGAAAAAGCCGTAGGATAGGAAAAATTCCAGTCAATATTTTTTACATTGGCGGCGGCGGCTTCAAGCAACGCCTGCAAGCAAATTTGTCCAATGTAGGCGGAAGTTTTCGCCTTGCCTTTAGAGTCGCCCTTCCATTTTAAATTTGCGTCAATATCCTGTTTCAAGCGTTCAAAAATACGCGTGTTGTCAGACTTTAACATAAAAACGTGTCCGTCAATCAGCGGGCGAATTTCTTCAGCCGCGTGCAACAAATGAAAAATACTTAAAAATGAGCCGTCATCTTGATATTTTGTGTCGGGGATAAAATTTTCAAACAGTTGAGCGCGGGCACCGCCGCTTTCAGTAATTTTGAAAAGGTGCGATTGTAAAACCAAAGGTCGCGCAGGCGAATTATTTTCACGGAAATAAAGCATCGTTGAACTTGTGCCGAAGTCGACGCCGATTTTCCAATTTGCGCTTTGTACATTTTGGGGGCGTGCAAGAAGTTTTTTATCCATAAGGACAAGCCCTACTTCAAAAATATTTTCTCGCGCGTCAAGGCTTTTATACGAACAAATTAAAGCTTCAGGGAACATATCCAATTTGCTTGCAAATTTATTAAGTTTGCCGTCGTGTCCGCCCGCCTTAAAATCTTCGCCAATTTCTGCGCCGAAAACATAGGGCTTGACGTAGTAAATATCGTTTGCCAATTCGCTTGAATTGTTGCCGGATTTATAATTTTCGTAGTAAAGATAAAATTTATTCCAATTTGCTTTTTGAATGTTGGGCCATATTTCAATAACCGGAACATCATTTTGAATATAAATTAAATTGTTTCTGCGCGAGTAAATTTTGCAGAAACGATATTTTGCGCCGCCGTTGCCGCTAAGCGGGAAATTAAAATATACATAGATATTTTCTTCGTCCTCTTCGATTGAAATATTATCAGCAATTTCAGCGGGCGTGAAAAATTCGAGCAATTCGGTTTTAAGCGGTAAAATTGGCGTCAATCCTGAATCAGCCAAAACAGCTGTACCGGCGATAGTGTTGTTTAACGAACCGGGAAAAGCATTGCCCGGCTCAATGACAGCCATTTTTTCATGAAAGAAATCTTCGGGGCGGCGATATTCCACGTTGACAACTTTATTATCAGATTTAATTTTGAGTGCGATTTTTCCAATTTTATTCTTATCGCCACTGCGCAAATTTTCTTCAGTAACATCATTTGCGTTGACGCCCTGCCAAACTACCAACTGCGCGGGGTCAATATTTTCTTGGTCGGCGAATTCTTGTACCATTTTTGGCGAAACGATAATAATTTTTTTGTCTGAACGATCGGGATTTGTCAACAATCTTACTTGAGAATCTTCAAAAGAAATTCCCTTGCTTGCGATTGTTTCATTCAGCAAGCGCGCAACGCCTTTATGCAGATTTAAGTTTGAAGATGTAAGCGTGTAACCTTGATTGACGGCGGCAATATTTAAATCGTCAATATATTTTTGCACGCAATTTAACAAGCTTACACGAATAATGTCGGCGTCACGAACGGCGGCGGGCGTTGCGTCATTAACAATTTGCAAGGCTTGAATATTACTGTGAAGTTTGACTAACCACACGTTAAGGGCTTCGCGTTCCATTGGTTGAAGTTGGTTAATCGGGTCGGTGAAAAATTTACCGTTGGTACTCCACGGGCGCGGAATTTGTCCGTTAAAAGCTGAAGTATAATCTGCCGCGCTTGCAAGCAAAGTTGTAGGCGAAGTCATTGCAACAGGTTTACCGTTCAAATAAAACACGTACAAATCATTCAGCCACGAATTAACATCTGCGTTGATTGATTCTTTTGGAACCAACGCTTTTAGAACTTTTGCCATATTTGAATCATCGCCGGCAAGGTTAATGTATTCAGCTTTCAAATTAACTTGTTTCAAGTCTTTCAGTGCGAACATTGCAAGCAAGGATCGCCATTCGCCCTCAATTCTTTTTGTAAGCCCTTTAACAAATTCTTTTGTATCTTCAATACCGAAAAGTGCCATTCTGAATAAAAGCGGGCGCGCCCAAACGTCCGGAATTGAGCTGATAAATTCCAAGTTTTGCGCGTCGGCAACTTCCAAACTGTTTGCAAGTTTGCTTAGGAAATCGCCGCCGTTATTTTCTTGCCATTTACCGGCAAAGTCTTTAACGATAGGGTCTGACTTTGAATCTATTTTTGGGAGCATTGGAATATTTGAAGTACTCATTTAAAAACTCCTTTGTTTTTCAAAACAATTAAAATCGCCTGTAAGCCGCCTTCAAAAACTTTTTTAATATCTTTGTACCATTGAACTTGGAAAATTAATTTTAAGGGCAAATCTGCGCGTCTGCGGGCAAATTTTTTACACAGATTCTTAAACTTCGCAAGCGTCATAAAGGCGGCGCAAAAATTTACCAAAACCTTTAGCATCGGGATAGTTTCTTTTTGGCGGCTCGCACAATCTGTACCAAATTTCGTGTAAGTCCAATTCGGCGGTTCCGTTGTCGCAATTTTTAAAGGCGTTTATGTCAGTGAGTCGCGCAGAATTTGCGCTGAACATATTTGAATTTATCAGATTGATACTGCGCCCGTCCAAAGTTTCAATCTGCTTTAACCACGTAACAAAAGATTCAACGTAATCATCAAAATTTTTCTGCGCCCGCGTTTCAATTTCTTCATCTTTCAGCATATCGATAAACCAAGGGTATTGATAATCCGGCAGATCACCGGCGATTAATCTGTTAAGCACGGGCTTTATTAAATGAACGTACGCAAAAATAAACCGCGTAAATTTTACAAACAAATTGCGGAAATTTTTTTTGTCGTCATAAACGCTCGGAAAGTCATTCCAGTTGAAAGAAATATTTTTATCGTCGCCGTGACAAATATATTTAAAATTTGTGCCGTAGCCGTCCGGCTCATTTTGGAAAAAGTCAATCGCCGCAAGTGCCGCGTAAAGTTCCACAATATGAGAATCATTGACTTGTTCCCGCGCTCCGACGCTGAATTTTTTGACGTGCGCCGTTGAAGAATCGCCTATCAAGTACATTGTATCGAAAACGTTGTCGCGCTGTGAATAATATTTCAACGCCGCCTTTGTATTGATTAAAAATTCTTCCGAACGTGCAAAAAGTTCATTTGAAGAGCCTTCCGGCGTAAAATCGAAGTACGGCAACATTAACGCGCCGCCAATAGAAATTCTGTAGCCGTCTTCTTCAGCTTGACTTTTCAGCAGCCTTGAAACGGTAGGCAAGCCCGCCGCGCCCGTGCCGCCGAATACCGAGCCCGCAATAAAAATTTTCGTCTTGCTGTTTTGATCAGTTTTCAAGTTGTAAAATAAATCGTCCCATTGTTTTCTTTCAGTCAACAAAACGTAATTCTGCGCCAAAACTGCCGCGCCAATCGAAGGATGACCCCTAAAACCTTGATTCAGCCGGGTATTTCTTTCTTTTGCCGTGAATAAAACTTCATACAGTGCGCCAATAGGTTTACCGCGATACATTGGATAAGCCATCATATCGTCAAGGGTTGTATCGTGGCGCGTAGGATTCCAAGGATAGGGTTTAATTATCGAAATTTTATTTTTAAAAAGTGGCGTATCATTGCCGACGCTTAGTTTTTGGAATTCTTCAAAGTTGCGCAGGGCGATACTCATTCTGTCTAAATTGCCGTTGCCTGTATCAGGGTCGACAGAAAAAATTTTTAAAGGCTCTCTGCCTTCCGGTAAAATTCCTGCAACGCTCAAATGTAACAAAGACTCCATAACTTTTGCGCCGCTGCCGCCGATTGACAAAAAATAATAAGCCATTTGTAAACCTCACTTTCTGCCGCGACTTAAAAAAATGCTTGCGCCGACCGGCGTATATTTAAACGATACAGGCGTTGCAAAAATTGTTATCAGCCAATAATTAATCAGTGCGAAGAAAATTACAAAAATTGCAATTACCGGCGCGTTCAGCTGAATCCCTACGCGCGCAGGATACAACATTGGAACTGCCACGCTTATTACAACTGCCAAAAATGCTAACGCCGCCCAAATTGTCCTTTGACCGCCGCCCGTCGAATATCGAACTTTAAAAATAAAAGTTGACAAAATAAACCACGCCAACGAACAAACGCAAGTAAGCGCGCCCGTTAAAATCACGACGTCCAAATATTTATCCTTCCACGCAGAAAGAGTAATACCGTTTGAAGCATTGGCAAGTTGCCCGCCAAAAATATTTGAAACCAAAAAATACGTTGCCGCAATGCAAATAAAAGTTGTAACTATAATAGCTAAAAATTTAATAATCGAAAAAGTTTGTCTGCTCATAAAAATCCCTCCAATGCCGCTAAACATAGCACAAAAAAATTTCTTAGTCAACAAAATAGAGATTGGGCGTTAATATCCCAATCTCTGAAGAATTTTTATTCAGTAGCCGTCCAAATGAATTTCAGCCTTAGCCGTTTTGCCGGTGCGCTTATCGACTGCTTTTAGTTGCATCAAGCCGCTTTTATCAATCGTCATTGTCAATAAAGTTTCATCGTCTTTCTTGGAGCCTTCAATTCCTGTAATTCTAATTTCGCCGATACGCTTGCCGTCTTCAGGCAAATAAATTGAGTCCTTGCATTCGGATTCATAAATTGCAATGTAGGTAGATTTTTCGTCGTCTTCGATATTGTAGGAAACTGATTCGCCGGACGCCGGAAGTTTTTCATCTTTGTAAATTATGTTGTAAATTCTCAAGCGGTTCCAATCGTGATACTTTGAAAAATTTTGTACGTAACGCGCGCCGTAAGAAAATTTGCAAATATCGCTAAGGTAATTTTCTTCAGTGAAATGTTCGGCGTAAATTGCCGCGCCAAATGCAATGGCTTTTTCCGGCTCAAAAAGTTTTAATTCAATATCAGGATAATTTTTTTGAAAGGCGGCTTTAACTTGCGGCATATTGGAACTGCCGCCGACGCAAACGATATAATCAATTTTGCCGCCGAATTGGTCTTTAAGTTTGTCAACCATTTTCATTGTTGCCTGTAAAAGTTCAGCTGAATTTTTTTCAAACTCTTGGCGCGTAATTTCAAAATCGTAAATATCTTCAGCAATTTCAACTTCAGATTCAACTTTTTCAAGCCGTGACAAAGTATGCTTGACGCTTAACGCCTCGACTCTTATTTTTTCTTCGTCGCGTTTGCCAAATACTATATCTTCATTTTCGGCGCGGCATTTTCTTTTAATCAATTCAACCAAAATATTATCCCAATCCCTGCCGCCAATTCGCCGCATATCAGAGGCAAGCACGGTGTACCATTCTTTAGAATTTTTATCTGAACGAACAATAGCAACGTCGCAAGTACCGCCGCCTAAATCGTAAACCAAAATTGTTTTTTTATCTTCGGCACTCGGCGCGTTGAAATATGAAATTGCCGCCGCCACAGGTTCCCTTATAAAACCTAAAATTTTTAAATCTGCACTTTCTGCCGCCTGCCTGATAAAATCAAGTTCACGAATATTAAAAGCCGCCGGTACGGAAATTACCGCGCCCTCTATTTCTTGTGAAGCTAATTGCTTGCGTTCAATTTCTTCACGGGCAATTTGTACAACTTCCCTGATAATGTGTCCGACAATTTCTTTCTTGCCAAAAGTTTTACCGTCCAGTTCAAAATTTGCCGTTTCAGTATCGCTGATAAACATTTTTACATTTCTTACAACGTTGGACGGCTTTTTTTCGCCGCGATTTTCGGCGCGCTTGCCAATTAAAATTCCCTGACTTTTATCATAATAAAAAACTGATTCCATACCGTACGAGCCGCCCGGCAACAGGGTTGCAGCCATATTGTTAATTAACGCCGCCGGCAATGAAAAAGTTGTACCAAAATCAATTCCTATTTTCATTCATTGCTCCTCTTTTGTTAGTTTAATAATTTTTTTTATTTTAAATGTACTTTCTTTTTTCAGCAGCTAAAAAAGAAAGTACCAAAGAAAAAGAGCCGCGCCCGCCTGCGTTTTTCACATCGAACTTTCAAAAATTCAAAGTTTTAGCCGCGTTTGCATGCGTTGCAGAAATTTTAACGTTGCCGGTAAAAACGAAGTGCGGCGGGCGACATCTTCACTAATCCCTAGCCCTTAATCCTTAACCCTTAACAACTACAACTGCCTTTTCCAAAACTTTACCCTTGTAGATAAAGCCAATTTTAATAATTTTCGTAACAGTTGAATCAAGCGAAAAATTTTCGGCGTCAACAACTTTATGAAGATCAGGGTCAAAAGTCCCGCCGGTTTCGTCAATAATTTCAACGCCGAGCATTTCCAGCGATTGAACAATATATTTCAAGAAACTTTGACAACGCCGAATAAGCGCGCCGTAACCTTTAAGCGCGTCTTCCTGCGGGTGGCGTTTCAAATTATCGTCAAGTTTATTGTAAAGGTTAATCAGCTGATTTATCGGCTCCTGCAACGTGCGAAAGTCTATGCCGTCTCGAATTTCAGAAATTTGTTTCAAAGAATTTTGTACCGCCGCTTGAACGTCTACAATTTCGGCAATAATTTTTTCGTCGTCGTTTCTGCGCGTCCTTGCAATAAAATCTAATTTTTGAAGTAAAATTTTTTCTTCGTTTACGGCTTGCGCTGCAAGTCTTTTTTCTTGCATTGAAAATTTTTCCAAATGTTTATCAAGGATTTGTAATAAATTCATAAAGTGCGGCAAAGATTCATTCGGCAACGACGCGCCCACAAACATATAATTTTGCATAGATTCATAAACATTCGCGCAGGCGTCAAGATTTTTTGAAAAAGCCTCATTCAAGCCGGCAACAATGCAATACATATCAAAAGAATTTTCGGCGTAAGAAAGGCGGCTGACACTTAATTTTTCGAGTTGAAAATTTTGGGCGTCAAAATTAATGCTGTTCATTGAACACATTTCAGAAAGGAGCGGCGAATTTTTTTGCGTGATTAATTCGTAAAAAGCCGTTGTAACAATCTGCAAGTAATTAAATTTTTTTTGCGGCGAATGAAAAGCCGCGTTATAAAATCCTACGCTGTCAATCATTGCGTTGTATTCCCTTCGTCAATTTTTGCCGGAATAACCACCGGCGCGGTTATTGAAATTTCATTTGCCTTAAGGATTCTTTTTGGCGGCGGCAGATATATTTTAGATTCTTTGACAGTTGGAATTAATTCAACAGGTTCATTTTGTGAAGAAATTTTTTCCGGCTTAAATTCTTTGACAACTTTAATTTCTTCGACAGGTTTTTCTGATTTATAGGCGGTGTCGATTTTTGTATAAACCTCGCGCAGATTTTCAAGATTTTCAGGTAAAAAGTAGGCAAGCGAAATATCATCTTGACTGGCTTTTTTTGAAAGACCGGCTAACAGTTGAGTTTTAATTTCGTCTTCAGTTGAATCATAGCCGACCGCCAAAATATTTTCAATCAGCACGCCGCAATAAAATTCGTACAAGTGCTCGGCGTTTTTAAAGTACGGAAAACAATCATCAAGCCCATCCGTACTTAAAAAAATTGCCGCCGGTGCAGTTGGAGAAAAATTTTCACAATTTAAAATAGCGTGGCGAATTTTCAGTTCAGCTTTTTCGTCGCACAGGGAATTTGTAACGTTCAAAAAATTTTCTTCGTCGGGCGGGACGGGCGTTTTAAATTCGCCGTCATTTTGAAGTACAACGCAGGAGCCGTCGCCAATTTGCAAAAGTAAAATCTGCGCGCCGATTGAAATTGCGCAAATTAAAGTTGTGCCGTAAGCCGTATACAAATAATTTTCGACAACTTGCGGATTTTCTGAAGTGTAGCGCGCCTTGTACTTTTCGCTTACAGCTTTATAGCGAATGTCATTTTCAAACGGGCGTTGCAGCCAATCTTGTTTGACGGCTTTTCGCCATTCGTTGACAAAATCGAATTTAAATTTTTTAATTCCGGTGTCACTAAGCCGCTCGGATTCATCTAAATCTTTGCAAAAAATTTGTACCTGTTCAAATAAAATTTCAACGGCAAGTTTGGAGCCAATTTCACTGCGAAAATAATTTGAGCCGCCGTGCCCGTCTGCAACCGCTATAATTTGTACACTGTCAAAATCTAACGCGCCGGAATAATCTTGACACGCCCAGCCTTTCGATAAATATTTTGTACCTTGAGAAGTGGCGGCAAATTTACGAAATTTATTCATAAATTACCAATCCTCGTCGGGCGTGGCGTTGAGTAAGCCGCCTTGACTTTGAAGGGCGGCTGCCGTTTTCTGCGTGTTGTCGTCGGGGTCAACCGAATTATCATCCGGCGAAACGCTGTTACTTCCCGTGCTTGCAACTTTCGACGAAGTAACGGCTACAAAGTGAATCATTTTCTTCAAGTCTTTTGGGTCGTTCGTGTGTAAAACTGTTTCATTGTTGCCGGTAAATTCGCGCAGTACATCATCGTTTGAATCGCCGTAACCAATGGCTACGCGCACGGCAACTTTGTACCAGTTATTTTGTTTGAGTTCCTGCAAGCCGGATTGATAATCGTCCGTCGGTTCGCCGTCAGAAAGTAAAAAAAGTACCGGCGCAACCGAGCCTGTAGCGCGTTTCATAAAGCCGTGACTTACTGAAAGTTTTTGATTCAATTCACGAAAAGCCGCGCCCATTGAAGTAAGCCCGTCTGCATTTAAATCAACCCAATTAGCTTTTAAATCTTCGGGGGAAACTAAATCTGTTTCACCGGTTACCCATTTTGCTTCGAAGTCAAAACTCATAATTGCAACTTTAATTTCGTTGTCGGCGTTACTTTCGTTCATTGAAATTAATTCCGGCAGTACGCCTTCAATCGCCGCGTTGACTGCGCCAATAGGATTTTCGCCGTTCATAGTATTGAGCGTCATACTGCCTGAAGTATCAATCAAAAAAATTACAGGACACATTCTCCTTGAAATTTGAATTTTATCTAACATACCCATTTTAAAATTTCCTCCTCAAAAAATTTTTTAAACCCTAATCCTTAGCCCTTAGCCCCTAGCCCTTAATTAACGATAACCTGCGCGATGTTGCCGTTGCCAAAATCAATCTTGAAATTTGCGCCCAAAACTACAGTTTCGCCTGCTTGCTTGGTAAAAGTTTTACCGTCCGGCGCGGTTACAGACCAGCGTCGATTGGTTTTATTTTGTAAGCCGAATTTGCCGGGCTTTTCAAGAATTACGGCGGCTACATTTTTAAAATCGTCCGAGTTGTCAACGTGATAATTATAAAGCACGGCGTCTTTGAAAATTGGCACGGTTACGGCTTGATTTGAACGCTTTTCAAAATTCAGATAACCGACGGGTTTAATTTTATGTTTGCCGCAAATTGTTTCTCTGTCACTTTCCAAAAAAATTTCTTCGCCGCATTGCGGGCATTTTACGATTGAACTTTTCAGCCGCATTAAAATATGAAACCAATCTTGCTCCAATAAACGCCCGCGCCCTTGCAACAAACTTTCTTGACTGAATGACTCTTGAAACGCCGCCTTAACAAAACTTGGAAAATATTTCCACATTGCAAGCGCGTTTTTGTGAAGTCCCGGCACAGGCGCATTTGAGCTGTCTTTTTTATCGTAAATGAAAAGCGGCTCCGTTCCAAAAAATCTTTTGTCATACTTGTTGGTTAGCGCGGGTACGTTTGTTTTTTGCCCTTCAAGCGGATGGTCGCCAATAAAAAGCATAAACAAAATTACCGCCAAAGAATATCTGTCAGTTATTTTATCAGGTTGTTTATCGCCGCGTACAACTTCGGGAGCCATATAACGCGCCTTGCCCAAAACGCCGGAATTTTCGCCGTGCCCCATAACATTATCATTATCGCAAATTAAAACGTCGCCGTTAATTGGATTGATTGAAAAATTGCCGTCGTTTAAATCTTGGTAGTTGTAGCCTTTGCCGTGCAACGCCATAAAAGCCGCAACCATATTTAAGCCCGCGTTTACCATTGCCTGCGGACTTTGAAAACGAACTCTTGAATTTAAAAACTTTGAAAAACTTTCATAGCCGCTCGGAAAAATTTTCATAGTGTAGCCGAAAGATTCATAGTCGCTCCACTTTGTAATTTCTTCCATCCATACAAACGCCGCTGAAGGTGAACCTATTCTGATGTTTTCTTCCAAGTGATTATAAATTTTTCTGGCGTCATTGAACTTATCCCTGAAGTACCACTTCAACGCCTTTTCTTCGCCGGTATCGTCTAAAATCACTCGGTAAACTATTCCCTGCCCGCCTTCGCCCAATTTGCCGACAACCGTTGCAGTTTTGCCCGACGCCAATTCTACTTTCTGATTCTTACTTAAAACTGAAAAATTCGCCATATAATTTCCTCCTTGAAAAATTTTCAGCTAGACTTCGACACATATTTTAAAATTCCCTTTAACGCCGTAAACTTTGCCTTGTACAGAATTAATTTTGCTGATAAAATGTACCAAATATTTTTAGGAGGCAATAATTATGAAGAATAAATTATCAAAAATTTTATTGGCGGCAGGAATAATTTTAACTTTGCCCGCGTCAACAACTTTTGCGGCTGAAACTGATTTGGAATCTGACGGCAAATTTCATTTTCCCATTGAACGCGCGGAAGTTGAACAACCTGAATTTTTAGTCGGCGGTGCAGTGAAAGACATTACCCAAAAAATTCTTCCAATTTCGGCAGAAGCAAGATTTTTCGCGCCGCATTTTGATTTAAGCTCGCACACCGGTAATTTCTCTTACAACGGCGGCGAACTCGGCTTGAAAAATAATTTGGGATTCGGCAACGATAAAGCCCCTGAAGTTATTTTCCGCTATAAAAGATTCACGGCAGATTATTTTACGGTTCACGGCGCGGGCAATTCAAATGTTTCCGGCGGCAACACTTTAATTTTTAACGGCAGGAGTTACATTGGCAATACTGATTCTCAAAGTGATTTACATTATTTGAAGTTGCAAGTTACAAATCCAATAGTTAATGTACTCGGCAGCGGCGTTGATTGGAGTTACGGTATTACCGGCGTTTATTGGAAAGGAACTGTAAACGGCACTGAGTCCGGCACGGGCAATTATTTAAGCGAAACAAAAGAATTTGGCGCGCCTATTCCAACTGTAGGAATTGGAGCGCACGCCTCACTTTTAGACACTTTAATTTTTAGAGCGCATCTTTCCGGCTTGCCGCTCGGCGGACACGGGCATTTATACGATTTTGAAGCGGGCGTTCGTTACAATCCGCTTGACTTACTTTCAATCAGCGTAGGCTACAGAAAAATTCACGCCAAATTAAATCACGGCGGCGACAGCGGCACTTTAGATATAGACGGACCGTACGCCGGCTTGCGTTTTGATTTTTAATCTCTATTCCCTAACCCCTAACCCCTATTCCCTAACCCCTATAAAGGAGGTGCAAGTTCGTGAAAAAATTTTTGTTAATTGCGCTGGGAATTTTGCTGGCAATGTCAAAAGTTTCAGCCGAACAACCAAAAGCGCAAGAGTACCGAGAAATTTTATCGTCAGAAAATTTTTATGTTGAGTATGACGACCCGTACGTAAAAAGAATAATCGTCGAAGAAAACGGGCGGCGAATGTCAAGAGTGGATTTAAGCGGCATCAATAAATTTTATGTTTCAATTTTAAATCCAATCGCTCCACTGTTCAGCAAAGGCAATAATTACCCCAATTTCATGTACTACAACGGCAAATATTATAAATTCAATGAAAAAGATTATGCAATAATGGCGCAAGCCGACCAACTAAACAACGTAAATTTAAACCCTACCGAAGGCTGGAGCGTCATTGACAAAGAGCTTGCACTTCCCGACGAATTGGCGGTTTTCAACTGGAATGAACGCCATCACAAAGTTTCAAAAAATATTGCCGTTCCAACTTTCGCAAATACACTTCAAAAAACTGTTGACGGCAAAACTTACACTTGCGACCGTTACGAAGCTGATGTAAAAAATTCACGCGGCGAAAAAGAGGCTACAATTATTTTTGATATGTGTTACAACGAAAAGGGCGAACTTGCCGTTGTTCAATCTGCGATTTTTGCAAACGGCAGGGAGTACGGAATTAACAAGTTGACAATAAAAAAAATCCTGCGCGAAATTCCGAAAGATGCAATGATTTTGGATAAAAACGCCAAAATTTACGCGGCAGGAATCGGCGATATGAACGACTTGTTGGAAAATCCCGTACTTTTGGGCAAACTTCAAGAAATTCAGTAGGAGGTATTGAAATGAAGAAAATTATTTTCCTGCTGATAGTTTTGTTGGTAAGTTCGACTGTTGAGGCGGCAAAAATCGACGCTTACAAAGAAATTTTAGCCGGTCATCGTTATACCATTCGCTACGATAACTTGACGCCCGCGCCTCGCGTTACCAATCGTGACGTTGCCGAGCTGTACGGGAAAAGCGGCTTGATTGTCGAGCAAAACGATTTTTTTGTAAATCGACCGTTGCGCGGCGTCATTACTGAAAACGGCGAAAACAAATATGAAGAAATTGGCTACCAAGATTTTTATCAGTGTCGATTGATGCGCGGCGGCGAAAATTTCATTTTTACGCGCTACAAAAATAAAAAAGGCGCAACTGAATATTTCGGCAACAAAAAAGGCAAGGTTGAAGCTAACAGCAGAAATTACCTTGCCGAATTATTGGCGGGCGAAAGTTTCGGCGACAATAACTTTACCGAAATGATGAACGCGCTAAACGCTGACTACAAATTTATAAATTCCGGAACGCTTGAGGGCGGCTTAACTTTTGAAGATTTCCTTTTACAGGAAGAAAATAAATTGAGTGCAATTCGCTACTACTTCGAGGGCGATAAACTTGTAAAAATTTCTTTTGCGTCATACGGCAGGGACGCGCGCGGCGAAGTTCAGGGCAGTAAATGTATCGTCAAAATTTTGGAATTTACAAATTTACCTGACGAAAGTTTATTGAAACTGCCTGCCGGTCTGAAAGACACTACAAAACGTTAAGGAGGCGGCGTTATGAAAAAAATTTTTTTACTGCTGGCAATATTTTTAATGTCAACTGCAAGCGTCAACGCGGCTGAAAATCCTTCCTGCGTTTTAATGAAATTCACTGACGATACACGCTTTGATTTGGTTGAATCAGCAGATTCACTTTCAGATTTGGTTATGGAAAAATTAATTGCAAGCAAAAAATTTCGGCTTATGGAAACAGACCCAATCGAAGAAGATATTGAAATTAAGCTGTACAATGAAAAACTGCGCGACCTTCGATTTTTGGAAGACGCCGTTAAAAGCTCCAAAATAAATTTGACGCCGCTTTTTGAAGGCGTAGGATTTGACGAAAAACGCGCACAATCAATCGCAACCGCACAAGTCGGACAAATTATCGACCCTGAAATTACCGCCGAAATTGGCAGGCAACATAACGCCGAATATCTGATTCAAGGCACGATTATAAATCTTGGCACGGGCACATGGTGGAATGAAGACTTTGAAAAAATGTCCGGCGCGTTGAATGCACTTTCCGGGCTTGTAAATACTTCAGTACCGCTCGGAATGGTCGGCGATATTTTAAGCGGAATTGACGTCGGAAAAATTGGCGTGGGCGTTCAATGTGATTTGCGCGTTATAAAAGCCGCAACGGGCGAGGTCGTCTGGAGCAAAAGAGTTGTCGGCGTTCACGATCAAGTTAATTTAAGTCTCATAGTTGTTTCAATAGGCAACCGCAAGCTGAATAACGAATTTTACTCAAAGGCAATGAATAAAGCCGCGCAAGAAATCGTTGATGCACTGGTTGAGGATTCTAAAAATATTTTTCAATAACTTTAACAATACCATCGTGGTCGTTATCGTCGGTTACAAAATCGGCGATTTTTTTTATTTCCGGCGCAGCGTTGCCCATAACTGCCGCAATTCCCGCCGCGTTCAAAACTTCAATATCGTTGGGCGCGTCTCCAACTGCAACAGTTTCTGAAATATCAATCTTCAAAAATTCGCAAAGTTCGATTAAGCCCGATGCCTTAGAAATTCCTTTTGGCGAACTTTCAAGCGCGGTAGTTTCTGCAAATGCAAAAGTTAAATTCAAATGTTTCAGCCGTTCAAAATTTCTTTGCCTGGATTCGGGCGAGCGATGATACAAATTAATTTTAATAATTTCGTCGGGATTTTCCTGAATGTACTTTTTAAAATCGTTACAGCGCGTGCAAATTCTGTTGTACATTTCGCCGTAAACCGACATTTGAAAATCTGCCACGTTTTTAATATCTTCATCCTTCATTACAGAACTTGTTAAGCCCAAAATGTGAATCATTGCGCGTTCAGAAATTCCCGCGTCGATAATTTCAAAGGCAATATCTTTAGCGATTGGATGAGTTTTAACCGGCTTTTTGTTGAAAAAATCATAGACTGCGCCGCCGCTTGAAGTTACGCCGTAATGCATAAATTTCAATTCGTCTTTGTAGTCTGCAAGTTCGGCAACGCCGCGCCCCGTTGAAACTACAACGTAAACGCCGCGCTTTGAAAGTTCAGAAATTGCCGCCGCCGTTTTGGGGCTGATTTTTTTTTGAGAATTTAAAAGGGTGCCGTCCATATCAAGTGCCAAAAGTTTATAAGCCATAAAAATTTCTCCTATCGTTTTTGTAAAAATTTTACATTGCGGGCAGATTTTTTTCAATGAAAATGCTAAAATATTTTTGAGGTGTTAAATTTGCAATTTATAGTTGTTGCGCCGAGTCAGCCGCAAGTTGCCGCTATTGCAAAGTCGATTTTTGACGAATTTAAAAATTTTTGCGCTGAAGACGATATGAAATTTTTGACGTTGCCGGATTTTTACGATAACTGCAACTACTTTGAACGGCGAATTTCTAAACTCGGCTTTAAAAATTTTGAGCGAAATTACAACCGAAATTTAATTCTGGAACTTGAAAAACTTTGTGAAAATTTTAAGCCGGATTTTATTTTGGTTTTGAACGGTATGAACATTCCCGTACAGATTCAAAAATTCCTCGCGCAGTACAAAATAATTTTATGGTTATGGGATTCTATGAAAAACAGTCCGCGCCTTCAAAATTTCGTAAATTGCGCCGCCAAAATTTTTTGTTTTGAGTATGACGATATAAAATATTTGCGTGAAAAATATAATCTTGACGCGCAATATTTGCCGCTCGGTGCAGATACCAAAATTTTTTCGCCGGTTGAAAATATGGCGCGGGATATTGATATTTCATTTATTGGTACGGCGTCAAAGTTACGAATTAAACTGCTTGAAAAAGTTTGTGCGCGTGCGCTTAAAGAAAATTGGGCGGTAAAGATTGGCGGGCATTTCTACGATTCAAAACATTTTTGGAAAAAATATTTATTCGACTTAAAAAATTCCGCACTTGCAAAGTTTTTGGACAATCGCTATTACAGCCCTGACGAAGCGGCGAATTTATACCGGCGCAGTAAAATTTGTTTAAATATAAACACCGTCCAACATAAAAGTTTAAGCCCGCGCACTTTTGAAATCTGCGCGACGAAAAGTTTTCAGCTGATGAACGGCGGGCAATTTTCCAACGGATTAATGAACCTTGAAACAGATATTGCAACTTTTGACGGCGCGGAAGATTTAATTGATAAAATTTCGTTTTATCTTGCCAATGATAACTTAAGAGAAAAAATCGCGCTTGCCGGTTATAATTCCGTGACGAAAAATTGTACGCTGAAAAATTCTGTCGAAAAAATTTTTACGAGGCTAAAAAATGATTGAAATAAAAAATATCAGCTATACCTATATGAAGAAAACGCCGTTTGAAAAAACCGCGCTTAGTGAAATTTCTTTTGGCGTCAACGAGGGAGATTTTTTGGCAATAGCCGGACACACCGGCAGCGGCAAATCAACGCTCATTCAAATTATCGCAGGGCTGATTGATACTGAAATTGGCGCGGTTGAAATTGACGGCGAATCAGTCAAAAATAAATCTGCGCGACAGAAAATTGGAATGGTTTTTCAATATCCAGAATACCAACTTTTTGAAGAAACTGTTGAAAAAGATATAGCGTTTGGACCGCGCAATTTTGGTTTAAGTGAAGATGAAATTGCAAGGCGTGTTGATGAATCAATGAAACTTGTTGACCTTGACGAAAGTTTAAAAAATGTATCGCCGTTTGAACTTTCCGGCGGACAAAAACGCCGTGTAGCCATTGCCGGAATTTTAGCTTTGAAACCTAAATATTTAATCCTTGACGAGCCGACGGCAGGGCTTGACCCTAAGGCGAAAAAAAATCTTTTGGCAGAAATAAAAAAACTCCATCGCGCAGGCGTTACAATAATTCTTGTCAGCCACGCAATGGAAGATATAGCCGCGCTTGCAAGCCGTGTAATAGTTTTGGCGCAGGGCAAAATTTTGTTTGAAGGAACGCCGCGAAAACTTTTTGGGCAAGCTGAAATTTTGGAGCGCGCAGGATTGTTACCGCCGCCCGTTACTCAATTAATGCTTGAAATTCGTCGCGCAGGTTTTCCCGTGTCAACCGAAATTATCACGCTTGACGAAGCAGAAAATGAAATAAAAAAATTTTTTAAATCCAGTCAATGTTAAAGTTATTGTACAGATTAAGCCACGCGGCATAGTCTAAATCCGTCAAAAACATATTGTGCCAGATACAATAGCTAAGTTCAGATTTTTCATATTTCGGCCAATCAATGAGAATAGTACTTCCGTCTGCAATTACTATGTAATCTTGTAAGAATTTCCAATAAGTCTCAAGCAATTTGGCAGAATCAATTTCTTGAATATATTTCTCATAAAAAGTTCTGAAGATATAAATTTCGGGATTGACAAACTTATTTATAAACAAATTCCAATTATATAGTTTTCTATTTTTCTGCAGATGAAAATAACCGTGCAAATTAAATTTTCTGAAGTAATTTCGCCATTTTTTCCATCCGCGATCATTTTTTTCGCGTGTATCATTCAGCATTGGATATTTAAAAAAATCCGAATCAGACATTGGGGGAATGCTGTAAAGTTTTAGCATATCGCTTGTAAATCCAAAATGTAAATGGTCGGACAAATGAAAAGGTATAAAAAGAATCGAATGCGGAATCCCAAACGCCAATAATCGCCCCTCTAATTTATTGTCGTTTACGGGAAAAGTTTTAATTAAGTTTTTGAAGTATAACAGAAAATCAAGGCGGTAAATTCGCTGGTCGCTGCGTGTTTTTAATACAAATTGCGCGCCAGTATGATTTTTTATGTAATTGATGCCTTGAAATGAACTTTCCAGTTGAAGATTGACATTTAAATAACCTCTGTCGGCGGGCTGATCATTTTCAAGCAAGACGATACTATTTGACTTGCAATTTTGGCGAAAATCTTCGGTAGCCTCGCCCTTCCAAGTTGAAATTACGATAGGGATATTTGGATAAAGTCTGCGGTATATCTGCGCCGTTGTAATAGTATAATTGTTTTCGTGAACTAAAGGACCTTGTATGACAATTCCAATATCATCTATATCAAATTTGAACGGCTGGGGGGGGGTAGTATACATAATTTTCATATATGAATCGGTGTTCGTAAAAGTCGAAAAGCCGCGTAAAGCCCCAATTACAACATTTTTTGCCGTCGTATCTTTTATTCCATCGGCTTCCAATTCTTTTAAAGTATTCCTCAAAATTAATCCGGAATATACGCCCGCTGCTTCATCAAAAGAAATTTCAAGCAAAGACAATGATTTTTTTATATTGCCGCTTTGTAAGGTTAATTCTTTAACCGGCGGTTCGGAAATTTTTTTGGCAACTCTTATTATCGCAGTTTGCGGATTGAAATAAGGTACAGCCGCTTGAAAATTTAGCACCGGCACATTAAAAAATTTTTGCGGAGTTTGAACATTTGCATCAACCAATATTGCCTTGACATTTGCTTTTAATCTGTGAAGGAGCGGGAATATATCTACGGACGTTTCTTCAAACATTAAATAAATATCCGAATGAGATTTTAAAAAATCTGCAATCAAACCGATTAAATTTGCTACTTTGCGATTATCAAACATTTTGTCATTCCCTTCCAAATGCAGATATTTTACAATTACTTTCTTATATATTTCAACTTACAAAAAAGCAATAAAAAATTCTTAAATCCGATCAATATCAAAGTTATTGTATAAATGTAACCACTTTGAATGATCCATATAGCGGTACAGCGTCAAGACGTTGTATCGGCTCTGTTCATATTTTACCCATTCAAATAAAATCGACCTGTTATCTGCCAAAATCAAATAATCACGCAGAAATTGCCAATATGTTTGTGCATATTTTTTATAGTTAATCGTTGCAATATTTTCTTGATAGAAAGTTTTCATCATATATATCTCGGGATTTATCAGGCGTTTGGTCATTCTGTTCAAATTTGTTAATTGTCTTTGTAAATCAGATGGAGGTTCATAGAAATTTAATTTGCTACGGTCAAGTAAATTAGCTATTTGTAAAAATCTTTTATCATTAAAACACAAAGAATTTTTATCTTCGGGGTTCGGATAGCGCACTATTCCATAAAAATTTTTTATGTCAGATATATGCCCGAAAAGCATAAAATCACAGACAAAAAAAGGTATTAAATAACGGGTATGTCCGGCAAGCGAAATTAAACGGCGTGTCAATTTATCACCGTAGGGCGGAAAAGCTTTAATTAAGTTTTTGAAATACAAAAGAAAATCCGGGCGGTAAATTCGCTGGTCGCTGCGGGTTTTTAATACAAATTGAGCATCAGTATGATTTTTTATGTAATTGACGCCTTGAAATGAACTTTCCAGTTGAAGATTGACATTAAGATAGCCCCTGTCTTGCGGCGGCGTATTTTCCAGTAAGACGATACTATTTGCCTTGCAAGCCTTGCGAAAATCGCCGTCAGCTTCATTCTTCCAAGTTGAAATTACAACAGGGATATTTGGATAAAGTCTGCGGTACATTTGCGCCGTTGTGAGAGTGTAATTGTTTTCGTGCATCAAAGGACCTTGTATCACAATTCCGACATCATCTATATCAAATTTGAGCAACTGGGGGGGGGCAGTATACATAATTTTCATATATGAATCGGTGTTCGTAAAAGTCGAGAAACCGCGAGCCGTTCTATGTAAAACGCCGTACATTGAATTTAAGCCGTCAGCTTCCAATTCTTTGAAAGTCTTCATAAAAATTAATCTGTCGTATACGCCCGCTGCTTCATCAAAAGAAATTTCAAGCAAAGACAATGATTTTTTTATATTGCCGCTTTGTAAGGTTAATTCTTTAACCGGCGGTTCGGAAATTTTTTTGGCAACTCTTATTATCGCAGTTTGATAATTAAAATATGGCACAGCCGCTTGAAAGTTTAATACAGGCACATTAAAAAATGTTTGTGGATTTGAAACCTCTGAATCAACCAAAATTGCTTTGACGTTTGCATTTAATCTGTGAAGGAGCGGGAATATATCCGGCGGCACTTCATCCAAGTATAAAAAAATATCAGGGTATATCTTTATAAATTCCGGGAGTAAATCCGCCAAATACGCTACTTTGCGATTGTCGAACATTAATCATCTGCCTCCAAAAATTTTATGTGAAATTGGATTGGTCAAGAATTTATTTAAATCTTCCGGCACTCCGAGCCCGTACATTCCGGCGTCTAATTTACCGACATTGTAAAAAGTAATTTTCTTGTTATCTTCAATCAGCATATTGTAAACGGGAGCAACATAAAATTCATTGTTGACGCGCAGATTCAGTTCAATCATTTTGTGAGCGTAAGACACATAATCCCTGCCGCGCGCAAAATTATAAATACCAACAGTCGCTTCATTTGAAATGACTTCTTTTTCGCGTACCATTGTTACAAGGCGTGATTCATCGTATTTTATGAACGACCACTTGTTATCGTCAGCAAACATTGTCATTATAAGCCCGTCGAAACCTTCGCCCGCCGAAATATAATCGTTAATGTCAATGTCAACGTATTGATCCGAATTGGCGATCATCAAAGAATCGTTGTTGTCAATAAATTTTTCGGCAAGCAAAACTGTACAAGCTGCGCCTTCAGTAACTTTATCTACCGGCACAACTATACAGCCGGGCGCAATTTTTTGCAGTTGATTTTCTAAATCGTATTTTTGAAGGTGTTCAGCAAGACAAATATAAATAAATCTGTGTTCAGTGCGCGGTCTGATATTTTCCGTGACACATTCAATCATATAGTGCCCGTGAACGTCAATGAGCGGCTTGGGCATTGTGTAGCCGACTTTTGCAAATCTGCTGCCGCGCCCCGCCATTGGTATTACAATATTTAACATTTCAAAATTCCTCCATTAAGCCAAATATTTATCATTATTTGCGCCGGGCAATTTTACAACCGTTAATACAGCATCGGTTAAAGCTTCAAAACTTGTTACGTCGTTCGGTTCGGCAACAATAATATCGCCGTGCTCCCAGATTTTATCAAACATTTTAACTTTGCCTTCATTGACAACGGTAATTTCAGTTGCAATTTTATGATAGTGCGCCTCTTCAGAATCGCCGACTTTGTAAGTCTTAACGGCAACTTCAACGTTATTGGTACGGTAAAGCGTAGGTTCAAAATTACCTACGAACCAGCCGCGCACCATGTCCGCCAATTTAGCATTTTTCATAAGCGTTGAATCCTCAACTTTCAATTTTCTTTATGTGGTCTTCATATTCCATAACCTCTTTTGGCGTTGTCAGAGGGTAATATTTTTCAACCTCAATTTCATGACATTTAATTTTCATCTGCTTTAAAACCATTTCATTATAAACCGGACAAACATAATATTTGCCGTCAACATTTGAATCTTTACGAATCATTTCTTTTGCGCCGGAAACAAAATCGGAGCCGCGCTTGAAATAATAAAATCCTGCCGTTGCGTGACTGCTTATGGGGCTTTTTTCGGCAGTTTCAATAACGTAATTTTCCTCGTCCAATCTTACGAACGACCAACGCGGATGAACTGATTCAAAAGTAATTATCCCGCCGTCCAATTCAGATTCACGAAATTTATCAACAACAGCTTGAATATCAGTTTCCAATATCATATCGCCGTTGTTAATAACAAGTTCTTCGTCATTGTCTATAAATTCAGCCGCCAAAAGTACCGTGCAAGCCGCGCCGGCAGTTTTTCCTTCAGTAGCTGTAACATAACATTTGGGCGAAAGTAATTTTAAAGAGCGGTCAATGTGGTATTTGCGCGCGTCTTCAGAATTGACGATAAATATAAATTTTTCCGCGTTCAATGTAGAAATAAAATTAAAAATTCTTTGAAAAAGCGGCTTGCGATTAATTTCAGTAAAATTTTTGTTATATTTGAATCC
>CALDHY010000023.1 GCA_937901445.1 uncultured Selenomonadales bacterium | reverse complement strand
AATAAAAGCCTGGCAAAAGAAAGAAGCGTCGCTCGCCTGCGTTTTTCGCGTCGAAAAAAAAGTAATTTAAAGTTTTAGCCGCGTTTGCATGCGTTGCCGAAATTTTAACGTTGCCGGTAAAAACGGAGTGCGGCGCGCGACATCTCTCATTTATAAAGAAAGGAGTTTTTCAAAATGAAAAAATTACTAATACTGCTGGCGATACTTTTAAATTTTGGCACGGCTTGCGCTGAAGAAATGAATTCAGAAACGGAATATTTAATTTGCGCGCTAAGTTCAACAGCGGCTTACAGCGATGAGAGCGGCGATTTAGCCAAAAGATTTTTTGAAGTGCGCGGCTGGAAAATGAACGTGTTTGAAAGTCCCTCTGAAAAAATTAATGTCAAAATGCATTTTATGAGCAACACAGACGCGGCGGGCAACGTTACGAAAGTTTTTTTTATCACGGGTACTGAAGATATAAAAGATTTTGAAATTGACGTAAAAATAAAGCCCGTGCCGTTCAAAGATTCTGACGAAAAAATTTTGGTGCATCGCGGTTTTCGTGACTACGCGGACGCCGCACTTTCTGAAGGAATTTTAGATTTTTTGGTTGAATACATTGACAACCACCCCGACGAAAAAATTTATCTTACGGGACACAGTTTGGGCGGCGCAATTTCAATGATGATAGCGGCGCGGCTTGTTGACGCAGGCGCAGATATGAGCAAAATTAAAGTCATAACTTTTGGCGCGCCCGCCATTGGAAATAAAGCCTTTGCAGATTTTTATAATGATAAAATGAATTTAACGCGCGTTGTAATGGACAGCGACCCAATCGACGTATCGTTAAAACTTTTCGGCTACGCACATTTCGGCGAAGTTGTAAAATACAAGCAAGTTGAATCTTCGACGCACTACAGCCACTCAATGGCACTTTATTTAGATACTGCCTTGAGAAATTTTTATGACGCCGAATTGGAATTTAACTTTAAAAATAAAATTGATACGCCGGTTTACATTGCGCCAATTAAAATCGTAAAAGACAGTTTCAAGTCGATTAACGAAAAATATATAAAATCAATTCTGCGCGACGGTTACGCCTCAAGATTTTCAAATGTTACATTTGGCGAGCCGAATTTTACAGAAATAAAAAAAGCCGATGATTTTTCCTACAGCGTCAGTGAATATCTTGACGCGGTGAAAAAATCCGGCAGTAAATTTATAATCGTACCGCTGATTCATACAAAGCCGGTAAGGGACGCTAAACAACGAACAATGAGAGTAACGCTTGAAGAATTAATCTTTGACGCGCAAGGGCATTTGTTGACAATGAATACTTCAGGAATGACAACAACTTCAGTAACAATTTTGGGCGCGGCGTTTTTCGGACAGGAATTTCTGCGCGACGACAGAGAAAAAACTGTCAATGAATTATAAAGCGGTTGCCGCACCTGTAACAAATGTATGAATGTTGCCACGTTTCATAGTCTATGGGAAATTGTTTTTCGTTATAGGCTGAAGCTTTTTCATTTGAATCATTAAGTGTATAAGCAGAAAAGCCAAAAAACGCTGCCAATCCCAATTCTAAAAAAGAAAATCCTGTATGTAAAATATCATAGCCACAAAAAAGAGCTATTGCTCCGCAAATGAACATTCCGGCGTAATTTTCTTCCTGTTTTTGAGGCGGGGCGACTTCCTGCGCCAAATTTGTACTTGAACTGCCTGAAGTTTCAGCCTCAACATTTCCATTGACAGTTGTAACTGAATTATGACTTGAAGTGCCGCTTTGATAAATAATTGAGCATCTTTGAATATTATCCGAGCCGCAATGCGGGCAAGCGAATTTTGAATTTGCCATTTTAATCACCTTCATTATAATTTTCTGCAATATAGCACAAAGATTTTTATTTTTGTTGTTACGGCGGGACAATTTCAGAAAATATTTTTGTTGAAAGTTTCAACGTGCGGTAGTATAATTCACAAGTTAGCAACCTGACTGAAAGGAGTTTTTTTGATGAAACACGTTTTGTCGGTGTACGTAGAAAATCAGCCGGGCGTTTTGGTTCGAGTAGCCAGTATGTTCAGCCGCCGTGAATTTAATATTGACAGTCTTTCAGTCGGTGTTACTCAATCGCCGGAATTTTCCAGAATTACGGTTGTTGTACATGGCGACGCAAATTTAATCGACCAAATGATTAAGCAACTTGAAAAAATGCCCGTTGTTCGCGCAGTGCAACGCCTCGATTCTGCAAACGCCGTAACGCGCGGAATGACTATGATAAAAGTTAAAGCTGACGATAACAACCGCCTTGACGTTTTAAAAATGGCTGAACTTTTCCGCGCCCACGTTGTAGACGTGCAACCGACGAATTTAATTTTTGAAATTACCGGCAACGACGAAAAAGTTACTGCCTTTACGCGCTTGCTTGCGCCCTATGGAATTTTGGAAGTCATCCGCACGGGCTTAATCGCTCTTGAACGCGGCGAAAATACCATTGAAGATTATAAAAGTGAAGGAGAATATTACAGCAAAAATCTTTTATAAAATATTAGCCTGAAGTTGTACAATAAAAAAAGCCGCCCTGTTGGAGCGACCTATTTTCCCCTAATCCTTAGCCCTTAGCTCTTAACCCTTAGCCCTTAAATTTTATGCATGGCGTCAAAAATATCTTGGTGTTGAGTTTTAATTTCGACGCCAATTTCTTCACCCTGCGCCTTGAGTGCCGCCTGTAAATCGACAAGCCGAATTTTACTTTCATTCGCTTCTGCAAACAGAATCATATTGAAAAATCCGTTTAAAATATTTTGGTTGATTGAAAGAATATTAACTTCATTATCGGCAAGAATTTTCGTAACCGCCGCAATAATTCCAACTCTATCCTTTCCAACAACAGTAATAACCAATTTCATAAAAATCACCTCGCCGCGTAATATAGCACAACGCCGAAATTTTGTACAGTTGACAGCCGCGCCGTTTTGTTGCAGAATTAGCTGTAAAAATTTTGGGAGGTAATTACTTTGAAAAAAATATTTTTATTGGCGGCAATGGTTATGGCGTTAATTTCTTGTACAGCATTTGCCGCGCAAACTGCAACCGGCAGCACCTATGGCAGTACAAAAGTTGTTATAATTGGCGGCGCAGAATTTAAAACGCAGGATTATTACAAACTCATTCAAAAAACGCTCGGCTCCAAAACGAAAACTTTGTACGAATGCGGCGATGAAATTCAAAGCAACTATCAAATGTTTATGATTGAAAAATACGACATTGGCGAACATCTGCCAAATAAACAAGACATGATTGAATTTGTTTCAAGCAACGGCTACAGCAACGTTTTATTTTTAAAATTGAATGAAACCATTGACACTCAAAATAATGCTAAATCTCGTCAGAAAAACAGAATTACCATTCAGCTTGACGCTTATTTAGTTGACAGTTCAAAAATTGCCAAATCTTCCACCACAAGTCAAGATTTTATTTCAAAAACAAGTAACTTGCGCGCGCGTCGCGGAGCTTTTGAAAAATGCCTCAAGGAAGTTGCAAAAACTATGAATTTATATTGATAGGGAATAGGGAATAGGGATTAGGAAATAAGGACTAGGGAATTTTTCCTTAGTCTTTTTTATTGCCGTTTATTTGCGCCTAAAATGCCCTGTAAGCGTTTTTTAGATTGTTTTGGTAAGTTTATACTTAAAAAAATTCTGCGTGCGTCTAAGAGCCTTTTAAACGCAAATACGACTGACAAAATTTTGTAATTGAGTCGCCCGCCGCACTCCGTTTTTGCGCCAAAAAGAAAGTATATTTAAAGATAAAAAAATTATAATCCAAAATAAAAAAAATCCCCAAACAGGCGAAATTGCCCGCTTGAGGAAGATTGAAATTTATTCGATTGAAAATTATTCTTCAGATTTGTAAAGCATGTAAGTCAAGCCGAATCCGACTGCCAATGCAACAATGTTTACAATGATGTATTGAACAATTTGTCCGTTCATGTAAAGGAGCATACCGGGAATAACTGTAATACCCATACCTGTACCGGCAAGACCCATAAAGCTTGAAAGTGCGCCGCCTGCTGCGCCGCCGCAGCAACCATAAATAAACGGTTTCATAAGGCGGAGGTTAATACCGAAAATTGCCGGTTCGGTAATTCCCAAGAATGCAGGAACTGTTGAAGAAATGTAAAGAGCGCGTTTTTTGCCGTCAACTGTTTTGAGAGAAACTGCCAATGCCGCGCCGCCTTGTGCGATTGTCGCGCAGGTGATAATAGCATTGAACGGGTCGGAGCCTTGAGTTGAAAGGAGGTAAATTTCCAACGCGCTGAAGACGTGGTGAACACCGAAGATAACGATAACTTGTTGTAAACCGCCAATGATGAGACCACCAAGAACCGGAATACCCAAGAAGTTTTGAACTGCGCCGAAAACAACTTGTTCAAGACCGTGCATGATAGGACCAACTACGAGGAAACCGAGAGCCATTGAAATGGTTAATGTCAAGAAAGGAGTTACGATTAAGTCGATCATATCGGGGATAAAAGTTTTGAGCCAATGTTGCAATTTTGCAGCGAAAATACCAAGTACAAGAGCAGGAAGAACTGAACCTTGATAACCGACGAGCGGAACAGTGAAGAATCCCAAATCCAACGGAATCGGAACTTTGCCTTCCCAGCCTTCCATTCCATACGCTTCCACCCAAGTAAGACCTTTTTCAGCAAGTTCTTGAGCCGCGCCACCAACTGCGTAAGCATTAGGCAAGCCGGGGAAAACCAACATAAGACCTAAAACAATACCGATAACAGCTGTACCGCCAAATTTATTCATTGTTGACCAACAGACAAGAGCCGGCAAAAATGCAAACGCCGTATCTGTCAAAACTTGCGTCATAAGTAAGAAAGTGGGATCCCATTCATTACCGAGTGAAAGCAACGCACCGCGCGCGCCCATGAAAAGACCTGTTGCAACCAAGACAGGGATAATTGGTACGAAAACGTCGCCGAGTGTACGGGAAATTTTCTGTAACAAGCTCATTTCGGCATACGCGGCTTCTTTTCCGCCGCCGCCTGCAAGCGAAGGCTTTAACTTAATAAATTCTTCTGTAACTTTGTCAACAAAACCTGTACCGCAGATAATCTGGTACTGTTGAGCGGCGAAGAATTGCCCTTTAACGCCGTCAATATTTTCAACTTTCTTTTCTTGGATTTTAGATTTATCGTTGACAATAAGACGAAGACGAGTCGCGCAGTGTTCGGCAGTACGGACGTTATCCGGACCGCCAACATATTTCATAATCAATTTTGCAACGCGCTCTTCATCCGGCAGGTTGTCATACTGTGCATCGTCAGCATCTTTTTCAACAGGACCGCCGCCTGCACCTGCATCATCTGCCGCCGCCTTTACAGTGATTGACTGTTTGTTGAGTTCAAAAGTAATGTCGCCAAATTCTGTGTGGTTAGTAACGACAACCGGCGTTGTGGTAGGATAACCGGCTTTTTTGATAACGTTTGAATCGAACTCCAACAAAAGTTGACCGCGTTTAACCTTATCGCCTACGTCAGCCTTTGCAGTGAAGCCTTCGCCGTTAAGTTTAACCGTGTCCATACCGACGTGAATTAAAAGTTCAATCCCGTCATCAGATTTTAACCCTATGGCGTGTTTTGTCGGGAAAAAGACTGTAATTTCACCATCAAAAGGCGAATAGACTTTCCCGTCGGGATCTTTTACGGCTATGCCGCGCCCCATTGCTCCGCTACCAAATACGGGGTCGTCGATTTGGTTCAACGGAATCAGTGTACCATTCAGCGGACTGCTGATCTTAATGTCCTTCATGTTTTACCCTCCTTTAAAAATTCAGAAAGACACACGGAAAATAAGTTTACAATTCGATTGAGTGTTATTGCGCACAGAAAAATTGTTTAAACGTTCAAAAATAAATTCTGCAAAATTCTGTATGATTGACGGCAACCGCCGGAATTTTTTATTTGTGCAGAGTCATTTTCGAGTAAAAATTTTCCGCTTTTAATTTAAATGTTGTTCACCGCATACTCCTTTCAAAAAAATAAAATTACACATACAGAAACAAGACATATAATTTCGGCAAAAATATATTTAAAGCAAAAAATTCCTGTACACGAGCCAAAAACTCGAATCTGTAAACCTAATGAAAAAATAATGAAAAATTAATTATTACGCGCTTAATTATAACTTTGAAAAGTTTTTGCGTCAACATAAAAAAATTTTAAATTCCCAAGTAATAGTGGTTAGTTAAGTCAATGAGTTCATCTGCAACCAGCGAATGAAACGCGGCAAAAGACAAATTTTCAACGTAAGCAGAAAAAGTATAACCGCCTACAGCCCACGCCGCAACGTGTTTATTTTCGTCGATTTTTGCAATGTAAGTTGTAATTCCGTTTGTAACATTGACGCGCCATTTGACGCCGTGTACGCCGCTGATATCTTTTAATTCTTCACTATCTGCGCGACGATAAGTCCGAATGTGCAATGAAACATTAGGCTCCCATTTGCGGCTGTAGCGAATTTCGGCAACGCGGTTATCAATCGTCATTATCGCCGTAACGTCATAGCCGAATTTTTTTGGAATATAAAGCGGCGTAAAACCTAAGGCTTGTACAATTTCGTTGAAGGTTGCATAGGTTGTGATAGGATTGGGCAAGGTTACATTTTGCGGCAATTCCTCTACAGGTTGATTTTCGGCGGTTTTATTTTTGTCAACAATTTCAACAGGCGGTGTAACAGTTTGAGAATTATTGGCTGTTATTCGTAAGGGCGGCGTGGGATTTCTGGAAATAGGAGCTTTGCCGTTGAGTTCGTCACGGCTTTTTTTGCGTTCTTCCTTAATTTTTTTGCGCGCCGCTTCACGTTCCTGCTCGCGGCGTTTTTCTTCAGCTTTAATTTCGTCCTTAGTTTTAGGCTTATTTTTATCTTCGTCAACAGAATCCGGGTTGAAAATTTCAACCTTTTCGCCGGTTTTATCTTGCTCGGCGGCGAATGCTGCTACTTCGTCATCAATCGACGCCGCGTTTACCGAGCCGAAAGTTTGTAAAATTAAAAGTGCAGATAAGGCGGCAATTTTATTTTTGAATTTCATAAAATCACCCTACGAATTTTGCTTTTGAAATTTTTTCATAAAGTCAGCAAGAGTTTCCACGCCTTCAATCGTCATTGCGTTGTAAATTGAGGCGCGCATTCCGCCAACGCTGCGATGACCTTTAACGCCGCTTAAATTATTTTCCAACGCCTGCGCGACGAAATTTTTTTCTAAATCTTCATTGGGCAAGCGGAAAGTAACATTCATAAAAGAGCGGCTGTCTTTATCTGCGTGCCCTTTGTAAAAGCCGTTTGAATCGTCAATGACGCTGTACAAAATTTCGGCTTTTTTTGAATTGCGCTTAGCCATTTCTGCAAGCCCGCCTTGAGATTTAATCCAGCGTACAACTTTTCCAACCATATAAATACTAAAAGCGGGCGGCGTGTTGTACAGAGAATTTTTCTTATAGAAAGTTTCATAGCGTAACATTGTCGGCAAAGTTTGCAAACTTTTTTCAATCAAAGATTTTTTTGCAACGACGATAACAACGCCCGCCGGTCCCAAATTTTTCTGAACACCGGCGTAAATTAAATCAAATTTTTTAAAATCGTACGGGCGGCTTAACATATCGCTTGACATATCGGCGAAAAGCGGGACGCCGTCGGTTTCCGGAATGTAATGAAATTCTGTGCCGTAAATTGTATTGTTGTTGCAAATATGCAGGTACGCAGAATTTTTATCAAGTTTCAATTCAGCTTGAGTTGGTACGCGCTTAAAATTTTCTTCTTTTGTTGACGCGGCGATTTTACCGACGCCCAAAATTTCAGCTTCCTTGTAAGCATTTGAAGAAAAAGTACCGCTCAAAATGTAACTTCCGGGATTTTCTTTTGTGGCAAAATTCAGCGGTATCATTGCAAACTGCAAAGACGCGCCGCCTTGAATAAATAAAACTTCGTAATCTTCGCCAAGCTCCATTAATTCCAAAATATCAGCCTTTGCTTGATTGTGAATTTTTTCGTAGGGCTTGGCTCTGTGGCTTATTTCAAGTATCGACATTCCGGAATTGTCGAAATTCAAAAATTCAGCCTGTGCCTCCTGTAAAACTTCAAGCGGCAAAGTTGCCGGTCCCGGATTAAAATTGTAAACTCTTTTCAAGTTCAACACCTCCGCCGCTATTTTAAACGCCACAATAATTTTTGGCAATGATTTTAAGCAATAAAAAAAACTCAACCATAATGGCTGAGTTTTGATTTTTCGGTTGAAGTTATTTTTCTTCGATTGTTGAAGAAACAAGCGCGTTTTGAAAATTAAGTTCATCAGTTTGATTGAAAGTTTTTGATTGGGACGCTGTGTAGTTTGAATCGGTAATTTTAGAAATATCATCAAGCTGAATATCATCTGTTATGAAATTGTTATCCTCTTCAGTGAACAAGCGAGCATTCGTCGAACTTGCGGCGGTGTAAGTTTGAGTTGTAGTTTTATTGTCAGCGTCAATAACTGTAATTTCTTTGCCGCTACCGTTTTTAACGGTAAGTTTGCCGTTTGATGTCTTAAAAATTAAATCTTCGCCACTGTAACTTGTTCCTGTTATCGCCACTCCTGAAAGTTTAATTTTATCCGCGCCCGCCGTGTAATCTGTGATAACATCATTTCCGCCGCTGAAAACAAAAGTATCCTTGCCTGCGCCTCCGGTTAAAGTATCATTGCCGTTGCCGCCGTTCAAGCTGTCGCTTTTGGTGCCGCCAATAATTATATTATTCTGCGCGTTGCCTTCGATTGTTACAGAATTTGAAATGTTAGAGGCGTCAATCGTTATAACTTTTGAATCGTAGTCTGAAGATGTCAATGAGCCTCTGAAATTCTTATTCAACGTGGCTGTAGTTTTTGTCGAATTGTAAGTTAAATTATTATAGTAAATTGAATCGCCGATGGCAATTTCTTTATCTTTGCCGTCTTTAACTGTCAAACGACCGCTGCCAATATTGAAAACCATATCTGAACCTTTAAGCGATGCCGCTGAAACAGTTCCCGCCGTCAATTCAATCGAATCTTGACCGACCGTGAAATCTGCGATAACGTCTTTGCCTGCGCTATAAATAAAAATATCTTTGCCGTTGCCGCCGATTAAGGTATCATTGCCCTTGCCGCCCATAATTGAATCATTGCCCGCGCCGCCTTTCAAAACTGATCCCTTACTTCCGCCTTTTATTGTGTTGTTATTTGAATTTGCGGTTATTTCAAGTGATTTATTTGTTTCGGTGGCGTCAATTTCAAGAACTGCTGAATCTACAGTAATTGTGCCGCTTGCTGAAGATTTAATTGTTGCGGTAGTTTTATCTGCATTGTAAATTACATTTGCCGAATAAATTTCTGTTGTTTCGTTGCCTTCAGCGTCAATCACGGTTATTGGATTGTCCGCGCCGCCTTTGACGGTAATTTTGCCTCTGTTAGTTGAAACAATGACATCGAAGCCGCTAACTTCAATTGTTCTAATTTGGCTGCCGGAAAGAGAAATTTTATCAGAGCTTGCAGAATAGTTTTCGATAACTTTGAGTCCCATTTCATAGACAAAAACATTATTTCCGCCGCCGCCATAAATCGTATCATTGCCCGCACCCGCGTTAATCGTATTATTACTTGAAGATGACGAAAGGCTTATTAAGTCATTGCCGGATCCGCTATAAATCGTGGAGTAGTTTCCGCTGTGTGTAATAGTATCTTCACCGGCACCGCCGGAAATTGAAACGTAATTACCACTATTTGAAATTGAATCGCTGTTGACTTTGCCAAAAATTGAAACATTTGTACCGCTGTTTTGGATTGTACTTTTTGAAAGAGTTCCGTTAAGCGTTATGTCATTAATTGCATTATTAACATTGTTGTCAGTGATTGCTTTCAAAGTTGTTGTAACTTCATCGTTACTAAGAGTTGCAGAATACGTTTTATTGCCGATTTTGAAAGTGCCTTTTGAATATTTAACGCCTTTACCGCTTGCCGCTGTCAAATTATTTGAACCGTCGAAAGTAAAAGTAATTTCCACGCCTTCAACTGTTGCTGTATAAACTGCAGATTCTAAAGTTGCAGTAACTTCATCGTTGCTAAGGCTTGCTGAATAAGTTTTATTGCCGATGGTAAATTTGTCTTCAGAATAAGTAACGCCCGTACCTGTTACACTCTGCAAAACGTAGGAGCCGTTGTAAGTAAAAGTAACTGTAACGCCGTCCACTGTCACTGTATAAACTGCAGATTGTAAAGTTGCAGTAACTTCATCATTGCTAAGGCTTGCAGAATATGTTTTAACTTTGCCGGTTGTTGTAACAGTAAATGTGCCGTTTGAATAAGAAACGCCTGTACCTGTTATACTCTGCAAAACGTAGGAGCCATTGTAAGTGAATGTAACTGTAACGCCGTCAACCGTCGCTGTATAAACTGCACTTTCTAAAGTTGTTGTTACAGTATCATTGCTAAGGCTTGCAGAATAAGTTTTGCCGCCGATTGTGAATTGGCTGTTTTGTGAATTATAAGAAACGCCTGTACCTGTTACACTTTGTAAAATGTAAGAGCCGTTATAAGTGAATGTAACTGTTACGCCGTCCACTGTCGAAGTATAAACTGCAGATTGTAAAGTTTCAGTAACTGTATCGTTGCTAAGACTTGCTGAATATGTTTTAGTTTTGCCGCTTGAAGTAATGGTAAATTGGTTGTTGTTTGAATTGTAAGAAACGCCCGTACCGCTTGCATTTTTCAAATTGTTGCTTGAGGCGTCGAAAGTCAAAGTAACTGTTACGCCGTCGATTGTCTTTGTTTTAGTTATGTCAGTTACTACTTCTTCGTAGGTTATGCTGGTTTTAGTTCCGCTGAAAGTGTATTCAGTGCCGTTGAGTGTAACTTTGCCGTTAGATAAAGCGGTGCCGTTTACCGTTGCAAGGTTGCCGCTGCTGTCGAACGTAACAGAATAAGTATTACCGCCTATCGTGATTGTGTAAATCGTCGTCGATGTTTCTACCGTTCCGACGGTACCATTACTTGTAGGAAGTGTTGTACCATTTACTTGAATACTGCCAAAGCTCATCCTGTTATAGGTAGGTTCAACACCGTCTTTCTCTATTGTGTAGGAATTGTTTTCGGTATCGAATGTAACGCTTATTGATGTAGGTGAACGAACGCCGGTGCAGGTAAATTTGTTACCGTTTACAGTTACTGATAAGCCTTCTTTGTAACTATAATTCGATGAGCTACCTGTTATTGTACCGTTGCTGTAAGTGCCTGTGAAGGTATCCACGGAACCGCCGGTGTATGCTAATGCGATAACAATCGTGCTACCCTGCTTTAATGCGTCTGCCAATGTCACCTCTACTTTTGTTTGATTCGGAGTTACAGTTGTAGCGGCGAACCTCTGCAAATCAAAATTTAAATCGGTTCCCTTTTGAAGTGGCTTAGTTATGAGTTTTTCCATATTTCAAAAACCCCCTTGAAATTTCAAAAGTTAATACAACAATTTCAGAATAATTATCGTATAATTTCATAAAAATTTCAAATAAAAGTTTTTTTAGCATATTTTTAAATGGCAGGTTATCTAAAAAACTTGCCGCAGTATTTTTTTTGTGTTAAACTTTCTGCGCTTAATTTAATGGAGGTAATAACGTGGACGAAAAAAATTTTGAGAACGAAAATTTATTTGACAATGAACCAACTGAAGAAATAGAAATTCATTCAGATATTGAAAACGCCCAAGTAAGCGCGGTTGAGGGCGAATACGACGCCAACCAAATTCAAATTCTGGAAGGGCTTGAGGCTGTAAGACTTCGCCCCGGTATGTACATTGGCTCCACTTCAGAACGCGGCTTACATCATTTGGTTTACGAAGTTGTAGATAATTCCATTGATGAGGCGTTGGCGGGTTTTTGTACAGAAATTAATGTAACGATTGAAAGTGATAATTCAATTACAGTTTCAGATAACGGGCGTGGCATTCCCGTCGATATGCACGAGAGCGGCAAGCCGGCGGTTGAAGTTGTTTTAACTGTTTTGCACGCGGGCGGAAAATTCGGCGGCGAAGGTTACAAAGTCAGCGGCGGACTTCACGGCGTGGGCGTTTCTGTTGTCAATGCACTTTCAAAATCTACTGAAGTTGAAGTTAAACGCGACGGCAAACTTTATCAGATAACTTTTTCACGCGGCAACACAGTGGAGCCTTTAAAAGTTATAGGTACGGCTGAAGATACAGGTACAACCGTGCATTTTGTGCCGGATGATGAAATTTTTACCGTTACAAATTTTAACTACGACACTTTGAAATATCGCCTGCGCGAACTTGCATTTTTGAACAGCGGAATAACAATCACTTTGACAGATAAACGCCCCGAAGGCAGAAATCATCATTTCCATTTTGAGGGCGGAATTACTGAATTTGTGGAATATCTGAACCGCAAAAAAATTAAAATCAATCCCGCGCCAATTTATTTTAACGGCAAGCGCGATGATGCAGTTGTTGAAATTGCCATGCAGTACAATGACAGCTACCAAGAAAATATTTTCAGTTATGTCAACAATATCAACACTGAAGAAGGCGGCACGCACTTAGCCGGCTTTAAAGCTGCTTTAACGCGCGTTGCCGTTGACTTTGCAAAAAAATTAAATCTGATAAAAAGTACTGACGCGCCGCTGGATGGTAATGACGTTAGAGAAGGTTTAACCGCCGTTATCAGCGTTAAGTTGCACAACCCGCAATTTGAAGGACAAACCAAAACTAAACTCGGCAACACTGAAATTCGCTCGTTGGTTAGTGCGGTTACTGTTGAAGGACTTAGCGAATTTTTCAACGATAATCCAACAATCACAAAACAAATTTTAGAAAAAGCAGTAATGGCGGCGCGCGCCCGTGAAGCGGCAAGAAAAGCCCGTGAATTGACACGCCGTAAAAACGCGCTTGAAGTTTCAAGCTTGCCGGGCAAATTGGCTGATTGCTCCGAAAAAGACCCCGCCAAAACTGAAATTTATATCGTTGAGGGTGACAGCGCGGGCGGCTCTGCAAAACAAGGTCGTAACAGAAAATTTCAGGCGATACTTCCGTTGCGCGGTAAAATTTTAAACGTCGAAAAGGCACGCCTTGATAAAATTTTTGCAAACGCTGAAATTCGCACGATGATAACTGCATTTGGTACGGGAATAAGCGACGACTTCGACCTTTCAAAACGCCGCTATGACAAAATTATAATTATGACAGATGCTGACGTTGACGGCGCACATATTCGCACGTTGCTTTTAACATTTTTCTACAGATATATGAAACCGCTGATTGAACACGGGCACGTTTACATTGCACAGCCGCCGCTTTATCAAATTCGCAAGGGCAAAAATCATTGGTACACTTACAGCGACGACGCCCTTGCTAAAAAACTTGATGAAGTTGGGCGCGACGGCGTAACAGTGCAACGCTACAAAGGCTTAGGCGAAATGAATCCGGAGCAACTTTGGGAAACAACAATGGATCCTGCCGCCCGTACAATGTTAAGAGTTGACATTGAAGACGCCGCAGAGGCTGACGAACTTTTTACAATTTTAATGGGAGACCAAGTTGCGCCGCGCAGACAATTTATCGAAGAAAATGCATTGCTTGTCAAGAATCTTGATATTTAATAAAAATATTACTAGGGTAATAAAAATATGTCGCCCGCCGCACTCCGTTTTTACCGGCAACGTTAAAGTTTCTGAAATGTAGTGAGACGCGGCTTGAACTATAAATTTTTGAAAGTTCGACGCGAAAAACGCAGGCGGGCGACGCTTCTTTCTTTTAGGCGGCTTTTCTTTCTTCTAAAGAAAGAAAAACCGTGTTAAATAAAATAATTTTAAAACAAGAAATAAGATAAAAAATGTTAAAAGAAAATAGACAAGCACTTGCTGAAGGTTTTAGGGACGGCATACCGATTGGACTGGGCTATTTTGTAGTTTCATTTACGCTGGGAATTTTGGCGCGGTATGTAGGATTAACGCCGTTTCAAGGATTTTTGGCAAGTCTTTTAAACAACGCTTCCGCCGGCGAATATGTAGGCTTTACGCTAATTGCCGCGCACGCTCCCTACTTTGAAATTGCATTGATGACTTTCATAGCAAACGCAAGATATTTATTAATGAGCACGGTTGTCAGTCAAAAATTTTCGCCGAATACGCCCTTTTATCACAGAATTTTTGTCGGCTTTGATATTACTGATGAAATTTTTGGAATAACAATAGCGCGTAAAGGTTGGCTGAATCCTTTTTACAATTACGGCGCAATGCTCACAGCTTTACCCGGCTGGTCAATCGGTACAGCATTGGGAATTATCGCAGGTAATATTTTGCCGCCTTCAGCAGTCAGCGCGTTAAGCGTGGCGTTGTACGGAATGTTTATAGCTATAATTATCCCGCCTGCGCGAAAAGATAAAATTGTGGCGGCGTGCGTAGTTGTAAGTTTTGCGGCAAGTTTTTTGGCAGAAACTTTTTTGAGTTTTATTTCTGCCGGCACTCGTACAATTTTTTTGACGGTATTAATTGCGGGCGCGGCGGCGATTTTATTTCCCGTCAAGGAGCCAAACTAAATGACAAGCGAAATTTACATTTATATTTTTATAATGAGCGCGGTAACTTTGGCGATACGAATTTTGCCGTTGACTTTGATTCGTACTGAAATTAAAAATGTCAAAGTACGCTCGTTCCTGTATTATGTGCCGTACGTAACTTTGGCGGTTATGACATTTCCGGCGATAATCCACGCCACGCAGTCCGAAATTTCCGGCGCGCTTGCGTTGCTTATTGGAATTGCGGCGGCTTTTTTCGGCGCAAGTTTATTTCAAGTGGCGGTGTTGTGTTGCGCGGTAGTTTTTGCAAGTGAATTATTTTTAATTTGAGGTGTAAAATGGACGACAAAGAATTACAAAAAATGGTAAACGATTTTGTAAAAAAATGTAAAGCAAACAATTATATCGGCTTGGCAATAGCCGCGCCAGCCGACGGGCAAAAATCTAAAATTGGATTCGCCACAGATTATTTGAAGGCGGTTACTTTGATAAGAAATGTTTTCCGCCGTTTGCAGGAATTAACCGAAATTCCCTCAACAGTCACGGTTACACATTTGGCGTTATCGCTTGCAATGTTGGAAGTTGCCGAAAATAAAAATGAATCACTCGGCAAAGTCGATCATAAAAAATTGGAAGAGGCGGCTGAAGTCGTCAAACAACTGATTGATTTTGAGTTGGAAAAAGCCAAAAAGGCTAATTACTAAATTTGAGGTGCTGAAATGGAAAATCACGAATTGGAAAAAATTATTGACAGCTTTTTGACTTACTGCGAAAAAAATAATTATCGCGGGATAATTGCGGCGTCCGATAAAAAGTACGAAAATAATTTTGCCGGAAATTTTGCAGATAATTTTGACGTAACTTTTTTGTTGAGAAATTTTTTGATTAACTTTCAAGAAAAAACCGGCACGCCTGCAACAGTTTTGGCAACGCACATAGCATTGGCAATGGCGATTCTTGATATTAACGCCGCAAGCGAAAAGCCGCTTGAAAAAGTTGACGCCCAAATTTTGAAACAGGCAATGGCGATTGTTCAAGATTGTATGGATAAAGAATTGGAACAAACGCGCGCGGCTGACGCAAAAGGATAATTTTTTTATGGATATTGAATATTTATTGTGGTTACAAAATCTGCGCGAGAGTTGGGGAAGCGGCGCAGAATTCATTGTAACGCTAATCACAAACATACCGAAAAGCCCGCTCTCCGCGCTGATACCCGGAATTTTATTTTGGTGTATCAGTAAACGGGCGGGATTATTTTTATTGTTTTTGGCGTCATTCGGACGGCTGGTAAACACGCTGATAAAAGATACTGTCTGCGTTTATCGCCCGTACTTTTTGGATTCAAATTTACATCCTGAAGTACACGCAATGGAAAAAGCCAGCAGTTTCTCAATGCCGAGCGGACACACTCAAGGCGCAACGGCAATTTACGGCGGGCTTGCTTACTTGTACAGAAAAAAATTCCCCCTGTTAATAATTCCCTGCGCGCTGATAATTTTGGCGGTAGGTTTTTCAAGAAATTTTTTGGGAGTTCATACGCCGCAAGATGTTTTGGTTGCAATAGTTGAAACTTTAATTGTAATGTTTTTGGCAGACAAACTTTTTGACGCGGTCGATGAAGATAAAAGCTTAATCAAGATTTTTTTTGGCGCGGGAATAGTTTTTTGTGTCGTGGCGGCAATTTATGTTCTTACAAAATCTTATCCCGTCGATTATTCGCACGGCAAAATTATTGTTTCGGCGGCGGCGGCTAAAATTGATTCTCTTGACAGCATAGGCGGCACTTTCGGCTTTTTACTCGGCGCGGCGTTGGAATATAAATTTGTAAATTTCAGTACCAATGTAGATTTGGGCGTAAAAATTCGGCGCGTGCTTATTGGCGGGATTGTCGGCGGCGCGGCTATGGTTTTACTTTACATTTTCAAAATTGCGGGATTAGAAATTGTCTACGAATTTTGCAAAGGTTTTCTGCCAATAATTTCAATAATTTTCCTTGTGCCGTTTGCTTTCAACTACCTTGAGCGTAAAACAAAATTCAAATTTAAAAAATTAGGCAAGCGTAAATAAAATTTTTTCAATACAAAGAAAGGAGTGTTTAACCGTGATTATCAAAAAAAGAGAGCAGAATAAATTGGAAAATCGCCAAAAAATTTTGAACGCGGCAATAACCGAATTTAAAAAGAGCGGCTTTGCAAATACTTCAATTTCTGACATTATGCAAGAATCAAAATTGGGCGTCGGCACTTTCTACAATTATTTCAACTCAAAAGAAGAAGTGCTGATGGCTATTGTGCGTGAACTTTTTAAGCAGGTTGAAGACAGCGTTAAAGCTCAAAGAAATTCTTCATCGCTTGAACTTTTGGAATTCTGCGCTATGACAACTGCGCGACTGGTTGACGAAAACAGATTTATTTTGCCAATGCTTGCAAGCACGGTTAAACATTCGGACAAGCCGGAACTTTTGCCAAAAAATTTATCGCCGGATTTTAAAAAAATTTTTGAAGAAATCATTTTGCGCGGGCAGGAACGCGGCGAAATTCGCAAGGATATTTCGGTTGACTTAATTTCTGAAATGTTTCACTCAATCTATCAAGCGGCGGCGTTCAGCAAGTTGCAAATTCCATTCACTGAAAATATCCGCCTGAAATTGAAAATCCTAATCGCAGGAATTACAATATAAAAAATTTTTGAGGAGGTAATTTTTGTGGCGAAAAAAACATTTGCGCTTTTAATGAATGGCGTTGCAATTCGGACGCTTGAAGATTTACGCGCAAATTTTGAACTTGGAAAAGCTGTTGAATATTTTAAAAGCGGCGAACTTGTCGAATGGCTTGCAGACAGATTTTACGACGATGAAGCAGAGGCTCTTGAAAATATTTCTGTTGACGATAAAAATTTGACTGCGAAACTTTGCGCCGCGTTGAATGTTGAATGTGACGACGATTTAGAATTTGCGCAACGTATCAAAGAAAAACGGGCGTATCTTGCCGCAAAAACCGACAACGAAAATATTATTGCCAACGTTGCAAGTACCGCGCTCAATCAAGACGATCTTGCAAATTTGTTGCACATGGACTACAAGACAATTTATCTTTGCGGCGAAATTTTTAACGTGCCAATTCGTATGACTGACAGAAAATATATCGGCGTACTGTCAACGCCCAAAATTAAAATTAAAGCTGATTCAGATGAAGAAATTGCTGAAAAAAATATTGTCTTTGAAAATTGTAAATTGGCGTGGCAGAAAGAAAAGCCGCTTGATGCAATGAAAGCACTTGCCGCCAAAATTTTTGGTACAAATGGCGAATGGTTAATTGTTGACAAAGCGTTTAAAGTCGTTTCAAGCTACGATAAACTTAGCGCGGCTGAAAAAAGTATTGCCGTTGGTATGTGCTGTCACGGCAAGTACAAAGAATCGCAAGTTGTTTTTCTGTATATCACTGAAGATATTTCTGACGGCTTTGCATTTACCACTGATGCTTTTTGTACGGGCGGCGCGTCCGGCGGGAATATTTTTAAGTACAATGAAATAACGGGTGTTCGTGCTGCATATTATCTTGAAATTTTTCATGTACAAAGTCTAAAAAATTATAGTTATTTTCGTCATCAACCTTGCCTTCTTAACAACAATGAAGATTTAAACCAAAAAGTAAAAAAATTTCTTGACGTTGTAAAAAATTTTTAATCTGCAGTTTTTGTACAATCCCTGCGTTAAACCGGCGCGGGGATTTTTTGTTTGCAGGAAAAATTTCAAAAATCGCTAATTAATTTTGGAAATTTATTTTTGATTGAGGTTTAATTGATGATTAGCGTTACAAAACTTTTATTTGCAAGAAATTATTTTGGTGACAGTTTGAGATATACTAAGACGGCGCACAAAATGACGAGCGGCGCAGCTGAAGGCGTCGGTCCCGTTGTAGTTTGGAACTCAACGCGCACTTGTAATTTACGTTGCCGCCACTGCTATATGGATTCTGATTCGCGCAGGTATACAGATGAACTTTCAACAGTCGAGGCGAAAAAATTTATTGACGATTTGGCAGAATTTAAAGTTCCCGTACTTTTATTTTCCGGCGGTGAACCTTTAATGCGCGCAGATTTTTTTGAATTGGCAGAATACGCCGCAAATAAAAATGTTCGCCCGACTCTTTCGACAAACGGCACTTTGATAACGCGGGCAGTTGCCGAAAAAATTAAAAATATCGGCGTCGGCTACGTTGGAATTTCTTTAGACGGCTTGCAAGATGTCAATGATAAATTTAGAGGCGTAGCGGGCGCGTATCAAAAGGCAATGGCAGGAATTGAAAATTGCGTGGCAGTCGGACAGCGCGTCGGTTTAAGATTTACGATTAATCGACACAATTTCGAGGAATTGGACAAAATTTTTGATTTTATAGAGACGGAAAAAATTAACCGCGTTTGCTTTTATCATTTGGTGTACAGCGGGCGCGGCAGTAAAATGATTGACGAAGATTTAACGCCTGCTGAATCCCGCGCGGCAATGGATAAAATTATTGAGCGCACGAAAGATTTTGAAAGGCGCGGGCTTGAGAAAGAAATTTTGACTGTTGATAATCATTGCGACGGCGTTTATATGTATTTAAAAAATTTGTACGAGGGCAATTTAGAAACTGCCGCGCAGGTTCAAAAATTTATTTCAATGAACGGCGGCAACCGTTCCGGAATTGCATTTGGCGAAGTGGATCCTGCCGGTTATGTTCATCCCGACCAATTTACTCAACATTATACTTTTGGCAATGTTCGTGAAAGAAAATTCGGCGATATTTGGACTGATACTACAAATGAAATTATGGCGGGTTTAAAAAATCGCAAGCCGCTTTTAACCGGGCGTTGTGCAAAGTGCAAATTCCTTGACAACTGCAACGGCAATTTTCGTACTCGCGCAGAAGCTAAAACCGGCGATTTTTGGGAGTCCGACCCTGCTTGTTACTTGACTGATGAGGAAATTTTTTAATGAAACAAATTATCTACATTCACGGCAAAGACGGCAGCGCGGCAGAATCTGAACATTACAAAAAATTTTTTCCGAGCGATGAAGTAATTGGATTTGATTATAAAGCTGAAAATATTTTTGACGCTGTAACAGAATTTCAAAATTTTTTTAACCTGCGCGACAAAGTTATAATCATTGCAAACAGCATAGGCGCGTTTTACGCAATGCACGCACTTTCAGAAAAAAATGTTGACGCGGCTTTTTTTATTTCGCCGGTTGTCGATATGGAAAAATTAATTTTGGAAATGATGACGCGCGCAAATGTTACTGAAAAAAATCTGCGCGACGCAAAAGAAATTGTTACAGAATCCGGCGAAATTTTATCGTGGAAACGTCTTTGCTACGTGCGGGAAAATCCAATTAACTGGAAAGTTTCGACAAATATTTTATATGGCGACAAAGATTTTTTAACTTCGCTTGAAACAATGAAAAATTTTGCCGCAAAAATTGGAGCGTCTTTAACAATAATGCAGGGCGGTGAGCATTGGTTTCATACGCCGGAACAGATGAATTTTTTAGATAATTGGCTGGAAAAATTAAATCAGTCGAAATAATTTTAAGGAGTTGGTTTATTTTGAAACTTAATATTACTGCAACCATTGACGATACTGAATGGCTTTGTAACGCTATTTCTACGATTGATAGGCGGGGAGGGGGGCGGCATGTAGCCGTATGTTGCCCAGTTCATCCTCCTAAATTTGCTTTCTTGAAAAATTGCATAGAACATTTTTACAGACATAATTTAAATTTGTCGGCAGATTTTTGGATTGTATTCAGCAATATGCAGGAAGCCGTTCAATTTACCATGATGTCAAGATTTTTTGAAAAATTTTTGATTATGCCGAATGAGATAGACACTTCGACCAGAGACGCTATTAATCGAAAAAAATTATACGCCGTCAGTGAATTGTCGAAAATGGGCTATGACTATATCATAATGCTGGATGCAGATTTTACTTTCGTCAGAACGGTTGATTTGGAGTTTATCTGCAATAGATTTTGGGAAGAAAAAATTATCATATCCTGTTATTGTTCGCGTTATCCAAAAATTGTTGGGCAGAGTTTTTCACACTTTAAAAATCATCCCAAAAGCAATAAAATTGATTTGAGGCTGTACTCTTGGTTGAATCAGCCTTGCATTTACAAATGTGATACCGTTAGAAATTTTTTTAATATTTTAGGGGTAAACGTCTTACAAGATTTTAATAAATTTGTGTGGGAGGATTTTGATTATCTGCTGTACGCCTATTATCTTTTACTCTATGAAAATTTTAAAGAATACATAATGCCGGATTGGATCGCGTCCTTTGCGCCTTTTAGTGAGACAAAGGTTTTGCCTGAAAATTTTTCATTAGATAAAGTTGTTGGAGCGCGTCTTCTGATTTGTAGCAAACAAATGTATTTTTACATTCAATCAAATAAGTCTGACAATGAAATTATTCTTGTAACTCACCTTGACAGGTAAAATTTTTCTGTCAATAAAAAGGCTTCTGTGATAAAATGTCACGGAAATTTTTTATTTGGAGAGGAAATTTTTTTGTGATTGTTTCATGGAATACTACCAACGCCTGTAACATGTATTGTGCACACTGCTACAGGGACGCTGGCTGCAAGGCTGAAGAAGAACTTTCTACCGCAGAGGCTAAGGAACTTTTAAACCAAATTGCTCGCGCAGGTTTTAAGATTATGATTTTCAGCGGCGGAGAGCCTTTAATGCGCTCTGACATTTTGGAATTGGTAAAGCACGCGGCAAGCTTAAAATTAATTCCGGTTTTCGGTACAAACGGCACTTTGATAACTTTGCAAATGGCGCAGGATTTAAAAGCCGCCGGTGCAAAAGGAATGGGAATTTCGCTTGATTCAATGGACGCCGAAAAACACGATAAATTTCGTTCGTTCAAAAATGCATGGAGCGGCGCGGTTGCCGGTATGAAAAATTGTCGCGCAGTCGGACTGCCGTTTCAAATTCATACAACGGTAATGGATTGGAACCAACACGAACTTGAGGCGATAACAGATTTTGCGGTTGAAATTGGAGCAAAAGCACACCACTTTTTCTTTTTAGTACCGACGGGCAGAGCGGCAACAATCGAAGAAGAATCTTTAAGGGCGGCTGAATATGAAGAAGTTTTAACAAGGATAATGAAAAAGCAGCAACAAGTTTCAATCGAACTCAAGCCTACTTGTGCGCCGCAATTTTTGAGAATCGCCGACCAACTGGGAATTGCTACAAGATTTAAGCGCGGTTGTCTTGCCGGTTTATCTTATTGTATAATCAGTCCGCGCGGCAAAGTTCAACCCTGCGCTTATTTGAATATGGAACTCGGCGACGTTCGACAAACGCCCTTTGATGAAATTTGGAAAAATAACCCCGTGCTAAAAAAATTGCGCACTTTGAATTACAGCGGGAATTGCGGCGGTTGCCGGTACAAAAATAAATGCGGCGGTTGCAGGGCGCGCGCGGCGATTTATAACGGCGGCGATTTTATGGCGGGCGAACCGTGGTGTGATTTTGGAGGTGGAAAATAAATGGCGTTAAATTTATTTGCATTATCAATAATGTCATTGTGTGTCGCGGCTTATTATTTGTTCAGATGGGTTTTTGCTGTAAAAACAAAACAAGATACAAGTTATTTTGGAAAGGGAATTGGAATATCTTTAGTAGTAGCAGTATTGTCATTTGCTTTTATGCTAAATTCTTTGCCAACATCAACTCCGAAAGAACAAGAAGCCCGTGAGGCGGCGCGACTTGCCGAAGAAAAACGTATTGCAGAAGAAAAAGCCGCTGAAGAAAAACGTTTAGCTGAAGAACAAAAAGCACGCGAAGAAGCTCGACTTGCAGAAGAAAAACGTATTGCAGATGAAAAAGCCGCTGAAGAAAAACGTTTAGCTGAAGAAAAACGCGCTCAAGAAATTGCCGAACGTGAAAGACGGCGTGAGAAAATGATAATTGCTGAACGTGAAGCTTTTTGGGAATGGGACGCCGAAATAAAACGCGGGATTGCTGTAGTCGACGATGATTGGGAGCAACTTTGGCAATATACTTTGACTGATTTTTCTAATGGATATATTGACGCACCGACAGCTTTTCAAACTTTGAGAGAATTGGAACACAGGTTGATTGAAGATGAAATGATTTTTAGAAATGCCGCTATTCCGCAAGAAATTTCTTCTATGTATCGCAGTCAAATGAATTCTATAAAAAATAATTTCGCTGAATGGGCAAAAATGCGGCGTAAAGGCTGTGAAAAATTTCGGTTTGCATTAGCGGACAATGCTATAACTCCACAATCTGCTCAACAATCACTCGATTTAATCAATAAAGGCGATGTGTTAATGCTAAAAGGAAATATGGATTTAGGCGAGTTGGAAAATAAAATTGGCGAACAAAAAATAATCGGCTAAAACTTGCAGAAAAATTCACGCAGGATTATTATTACACGTCAAGATATTTAATTTGGAGGTGTTCAAATATGATGCGCAAGCGGCGAGAAAAATTTCCGCTTGAATTAAACAACGGCGTTAAAGTTACGACTGTTGACGAATTGCGCGCCAATTTTGACTTGGAAAAAATTTTGGCTTACCTTGAAGACGGCAAGCTTGAAAAATTCCTGCGCGACAGATTTTACGCAGATGAAGCTGACGCACTTAAAAACTTGCTCGCGCAGAATAGGGAAACACCTAAAAAACTTTGTGAAATTTTGGGCGTCAACTACGAAAATTTTGCTGACGCGGCTGAAGAAATTTTTTGGCGCAGGGAACGCCTTGACCGCTTGAAAAAATTTACCAATGACGCGGCAATTTTGGAACACGTTGACGACGTTGCATTTGACCAAGACGATTTGGAAGATATTTTAAGCCAAAAAAATATTCCCGCTACAATTTATCTTTGCGATAAAATTTTCAGATTTCCCTCCGGTATGTTGAGAATTAAAAATATTCGTTACGTCGGAATTGGTAAAGTTACGGTTGTTGTTGAAAGTAACAAAGAAATTGACTTTGACGCGCTGAAAATTTCTTTTGAAAATATCGAACTCGATAAAGCCTACGGTTACTCGACGCCAACTGCCGAGCCTTCAAATTTAACCGAAATTCAAAAAACTGCGGTAATTGAATCAACAGTGACGAATAAATTTAAAAAAATTTTTGTACAGACGGCACGAAATTTTAAATCTCATATTACTGTTGCAACTAACAACAAAATTTTAAACGGAAAATCCAGTTCTGATTTAAATTCTTTAAAAAAAGGTGCTAAAATTACGATAACTGCTAGTAATTCAACTAGTGTAAAACCTTTATTATTTTTCATTCTTTATTCCTCATTCTTCATTTATTCTTTCTTCTTTGCTTGAAAA
>CALDHY010000022.1 GCA_937901445.1 uncultured Selenomonadales bacterium | reverse complement strand
TCGTAACAAGGTAGCCGTATCGGAAGGTGCGGCTGGATCACCTCCTTTCTAAGGATTGACATAATCTTAGGTCGGAGCATTTGGCTATTGCATTGTCTAGTTTTGAGAGAATAATCTCTCAAAATATGTACACTGAAAACTACACAGAAGAAATTAAAATGTATCAATTTTAACCAAAGGTCTACACGACAGTGTAAACAGATGGTTTAACGAACATTTTAGGATTCAAGCATAGACATCACACAAACATGTGATACCTTGAAAGTGAAAAGTTAAGCTACCAAGGGCATATGGTGGATGCCTAGGCGTTTCGAGCCGATGAAGGACGCGATAAGCTGCGAAAAGTCATGGGGAGCCGCAAGTAGGCTGTGAGCCATGAATATCCGAATGGGGCAACCCGATACGAGTTATGTCGTATCACCTAGTATCTAGGAGGCACACCCGGTGAACTGAAACATCTAAGTAACCGGAGGAAAAGTAATCAAAAGAGATTCCCTCAGTAGCGGCGAGCGAACAGGGAAGAGCCCAAACCGGACGTCTTCGGACGACCGGGGTTGAGGACCGGCATCAAGCGGAAAGTTCCTAGCTGAAGCTTCTGGGAAGGAGCGGCACAGAAGGTGAAACCCCCGTAAGCGAAAGGAAAACAAGCGGGCCGGTATCCAGAGTACCACGAGACACGTGAAACCTTGTGGGAAGCAGGGTGGACCACCATCCAAGGCAAAATACTACGAAACGACCGATAGCGCATAGTACCGTGAGGGAAAGGTGAAAAGAACCCCGGGAGGGGAGTGAAATAGAACCTGAAACCGTATGTCTACAAGCAGTCGAAGCTCCTTATGAGAGCGACGGCGTGCCTATTGAAGAATGAACCGGCGAGTTAATTTATGTAGCGAGGTTAAGTGGAAGACACGGAGCCGAAGCGAAAGCGAGTCTTAATAGGGCGAAAGTTACATGGATTAGACCCGAAACCACAGTGATCTATGCATGGCCAGGTTGAAGCTCAGGTAAAAATGAGTGGAGGACCGAACCCGTGAGTGTTGAAAAACTTTGGGATGAGCTGTGCATAGGGGTGAAATGCCAATCGAACGTGGAGATAGCTGGTTCTCCCCGAAATAGCTTTAGGGTTAGCCTCAATTAAATTTTTAGACGGTAGAGCCCTGATCGGATGAGGGAGCGTAAAGCTTACCAATTCCAGTCAAACTGCGAATGGCTAAAAATGATAATTGGGAGTGAGACTGCGAGTGATAAGACCCGTAGTCGAAAGGGAAACAGCCCAAATCGCCCGCTAAGGTCCCAAATGCTGTGCTAAGTGGAGAAGGAGGTAGTGCCTCAAAAACAACCAGGATGTTGGCTCAGAAGCAGCCACCATTAAAAGAGTGCGTAATAGCTCACTGGTCGAGAGACGCTGCGCCGAAAATAAACGGGGCTAAAGCACAGAACCGAAGCGGCGGGAACAGCAATGTTCGGTAGGGGAGCGTTCATATTTGGACGAAGGTTGACTGAAAAGACAGCTGGACGAATATGAAGAGAGAATGCCGGTATGAGTAGCGAAAATTTGAGTGAGAAACTTAAACACCGAAAGCCTAAGGTTTTCCGGGCAACGCTCGTCGACCCGGAGTAAGTCGGGACCTAAGCAAAGGCGAAGAAGCGTATGCGAAGGACAATCGGCGAAAATTCCGATACTGCATAGTTTCGCTCGAGGATGGAGTGACGCAGAAGGAAGTGTGAGCGCGCTGTTGGATTAGCGCGTCGAAAGCGGTAGGTTTGTTGGGCGGCAAATCCCCCAACTGTAAGACCGAGAACTGACAGGGAGATTAACCTTCGGGAGCGTCGAAGTCACATGAACCAAGCTGCCAAGAAAAGCTTCTAACAAGAAATTATGTACCCGTACTAAAACCGACACAGGTAGGCAAGGAGAGAATCCTAAGGTGCGCGAGAAAACCCTCGTTAAGGAACTCGGCAAATTACATCCGTAACTTCGGAATAAGGATGACTGCAGACCGTGAAATTTGAACAAATGGAGCGGTAGGCAGTGGCACAAGAGAGGCCCAAGCGACTGTTTAGCACAAACACAGGTGCCTGCGAAAGCGAAAGCTGAAATATAGGTGCTGACGCCTGCCCGGTGCCGGAAGGTTAAGAGGAAGTGTGAAAGCTCTGAATTGAAGCCCCGGTAAACGGCGGCCGTAACTATAACGGTCCTAAGGTAGCGAAATTCCTTGTCGGGTAAGTTCCGACCCGCACGAAAGGCGTAACGATTTGGGCACTGTCTCAACGAGGGACTCGGTGAAATTGAAGTACCTGTGAAGATGCAGGTTACCCGCGACTGGACAGAAAGACCCCATGGAGCTTTACTGCAACTTGGCATTGAGTCTCGGTATGCGATGCACAGGATAGGTGGGAGGCTGTGAAGTTTGGACTTTGGTTCAAATGGAGCCACCCTTGGGATACCACCCTTCGTGTACTGGGATTCTAACCGAAGTATTTACAAAACTCGAAACAGTGCCAGGCAGGCAGTTTGACTGGGGCGGTCGCCTCCGAAAAAGCAACGGAGGCGTCCAAAGGTTCCCTCAGAGCGGACGGAAACCGCTCGCAGAGCATAAAGGTAGAAGGGAGCTTGACTGCGAGACAAACACGTCGAGCAGGTGCGAAAGCAGGGCTTAGTGATCCGGTGGTTGAATGTGGAATTGCCATCGCTCAACGGATAAAAGCTACCCTGGGGATAACAGGCTAATCTCTCCCAAGAGTCCATATCGACGGGGAGGTTTGGCACCTCGATGTCGGCTCATCACATCCTGGGGCTGAAGCAGGTCCCAAGGGTTGGGCTGTTCGCCCATTAAAGTGGTACGTGAGCTGGGTTCAGAACGTCGTGAGACAGTTCGGTCCATATCCATCGCGGGCGTCAGATACTTGAGAGGAGCTGCTCCCAGTACGAGAGGACCAGAGTGGACGAACCTACGGTGTATCAGTTGTAACGCCAGTTGCACTGCTGAGTAGCTGCGTTCGGAAAGGATAAACGCTGAAAGCATCTAAGCGTGAAACCTGCCTCAAGATGATGTATCTTTTAAGACTCCTTACAGATTATAAGGTTGATAGGTCGGAAGTGTAAGTACTGCGAAGTATTCAGCTGACCGATACTAATAAGTCGTTCGTTTTGCTTACTGCTTAATGTGTATGTAATTCCTGTGCAGTTTTCAGAGAATCTAATCATTTTCTGAAAAGAAAATTTCCGGTGAAAATGGCTGAGTGGTTCCACCCGTTCCCTTTCCGAACACGGCAGTTAAGCACTCACACGCCAATGGTACTGAGTCGGCGACGGCTTGGTAGAGTAGGTATTCGCCGGTTTATATTCTAAGTGACTTTGGACTTTCGGTTCAAAGTCATTTCTGCTAAACGGCGGCTCTGGTGAAGTGGTTAACACGTCGGATTGTGGCTCCGATATGCGTGGGTTCGATCCCCACGAGTCGCCCCATAGGGGTATAGCTCAATTGGTAGAGCAACGGTCTCCAAAACCGTAGGTTGTGCGTTCAAGTCGTACTGCCCCTGCCATCTACTTTAAAAAAATTCAAGCCGTGTCCTGCAAGACGCGGCTTTTTCAGTTTCAAAATTCAATATTGATTAATTGTCGCTAGCGTGAATGTGAAGAGTTAAACCTGAATTTTTCCCTTCAACATGTAAGTGTATCTTACGTTTAGCCCCTGAACACCAAACTGAATAGTTTTTTGAATAATTCGACGGCGGAGGATTTTGATTAATCGCGTCATACCAATCTTTCATGTATTTATCCATAAGATTATGGTATTCATCTTCAGTCAATCCTATATGTATTAGCGTTGCTCCTAATACCACTCCGGCTTGCACGCTCGATTTCATCGCCTCTGCAGAATTTGCTGTTATACATATCCATACTTTTTGAACTTTGTTGCCGTTCGGCTTGAAATATATGATATTATTTTTGCTGTCCCCAAAACACACCTTGCAGTAGTTTTCGCCGTTATAAGTGTAATATTCTTTGCCCCAAAGAGAAAACTTCATTTCTTTAGCATCTTCGGCGGTATACTTAATCATTTGTTCAACGCTACCATCATAAATTGGAACTTCACGAGCGTAAACTGTAACATTTGTCAATAATAAAAAAAGTAACAAACCTAAAAAAAATTTCGTTAATTTGTACATTCTTTTCACTCCCTTAAAAAAATTTTTTTTATAATAAGTTATATTTTTCAGTGCGTCAATCAACAACTCGATTTTTTAATGAAATTTTAATCTATAAATAAAAAAGCCGCGTCAATTTCTGACACAGCCTGCAAAATATTTTAATCAGGATAGTAAGTTACGCAAGATTTGGGCGATTCATAAACTCGAACGGCTTTTAATTTAGTTGTACCGCTAAAAATTTCCGATACTGATAATTTGTCAAAAATTTCTTTTGCAAGATTTTCAGCCGTCGGATTTTTTTTTGTGAACATTTTCAGTTCATTCAAATATTGATGGTCGAACTCCTCCAAAATTTTATTCAGTTCAGATTTTAAAATTTTGAAGTCTATCAAAATTCCAAGTTCGTTTAATTCCGTACCTTGCGCGACCGCCTCAACTATCCAATTATGCCCGTGAAGACGCGCACATTTGCCGGGATAATTTTTTATTACGTGCGCCGCCTCAAATTCAGATTTAACTGCCAATTCGTACAAAAGACCACTCCTTTACTTCCGCGCCGGTAATAAAGTTAAACCAATTTTCCGCCAAAAATTTTTCAATCGTCCTGCCGATTAACATTTTGCCGCGTAAATCAGGATGCAAGCCGTCCGGCGTAAAATCTGCGCGAAGTTCGCCGTTGTCATCTTCAAGCCACGTTCCAAAGTCAACGCCGCCATTCTCCAGAATCCAGTCATTAATTTTTGCGCGTTCGACTTTCCAACTTCCAACAAAGGGAATACCGCGCGCAGTCATTTTATCTTCATTCATTGGCGTAATTGCACAGAAAACCGGCACGATATTATTTGCCGCGCATTTTTGGCGCAGAATTTCATAATTTTTAATTACGTCTTCAGCCGCTGCGCCTTCACGAATATCATTGACGCCGCCCATTATCAGCAAAAGTTTCGGCTGAAAAGGCAATACGTCCCGTTCAAAGCGTTCAACCATCATTGCCGTTGTATCGCCGCTGCGTCCAATATTTTTAATTTTATATTGGCAAAAAGTTTCCCATTGACAGGAAATTTGTCCCGCCGGAATAAAATTTGCGCCGCCGTGCGTTATGCTGTCTCCAAGCGCGGCAAAGGTTACAGGCGCGGTTACTTGAATTAATTGTGGCTCGGACCATTCGCTAAGTTGCTTTTTCTTTTTATTAACTACACAAACGCGCCAATAAAAATTTCCAACTTCATTGAACGGTTGCCAATCTGTAACGCGGCTCAAAGATTCAGTGTTCATCAATTCACGAATAACCGTGCCATCAGAATTTAAAACTTGTATCAAATAAAATTCTGTTTTCGGCAACGGTTCCCATGAATACGTAGGATAAAGCGGCGCAAAGTCCATTGACTCAAATTCGGTTGAAGGATTGGGCGTGGCGTATTTGTAATTTGCCTCAACAGGTACACTAAAAAAAATTAATACCGCCATTATCGTAAAAAAATATTTCAATGAAAAAGCCTCCTCTGTAAGCGCGTAGAATCGATTTTAAGCCACTTAAAATATTTTTAATATAAATTTACCTTTGAACACAGAAAAACGATTGTAGGGGCAATTCTGCGCGTCTGCGGGCTTAAATTTTTTCTAATAAAAAAAGAGTCAGGAGCCGGTGACAATTCCTTAGCCCCTAACCCTTAGTCCTTAATCCTTATTCAGCAACTTCAATGTAGCCGAATTTATCCTCAATTTCGCCCATGTGAATACCTTCAATATAATCATACATTTTTTGCGTAAATTCGCCGATTTTGCCGCCGTTAATGACGTATTCTTTGCCCTTGTATTCGAGGACGCCGACAGGGGAAATTACAGCCGCCGTGCCGCTTCCAAAAACTTCCTCAAGCGTGCCGTCTTCATGCGCTTTAATAACTTCGTCGATTGAAATTTTGCGCGCTTCAACGGGCAAGCCCCAAGACTGTGCAATTTCATTTACAGTGCGGCGAGTGATACCGTCAAGAATCGAAGTTTGAATTTGCGGTGAAGGTGAAACAATCTTACCGCCAATCTTAAACAAAATATTCATGGAGCCGACTTCTTCAATATATTTTCTTTCGACGCCGTCAAGCCACAAAACTTGATCGTAGCCTTTATCATGAGCAACAAGCCCAGCGTGCAAGCTAGCCGCGTAATTGGCAGGAGTTTTAGCCGCGCCCAATCCGCCGCGTACAGCTCGAACATATTCAGACTCAACCATAATTTTTACCGGCGAAAATCCGTGTGCATAATAAGCAGCAACCGGCGAAAGAATTATCATAAATTTGTAAGTTTGTGCAACCTTGACGCCAAGATAAGGATCCATTGCAAAAATAAACGGGCGAATATATAAACTTTGCCCCTTGCCGGTCGGTATCCAATCGCGCTCAATGTAAATTAATTTCTTCAAGCCTGCCAACATAACGTCAAAAGGAACTTCCGGAATATCAAGAATTTTCGCCGAAACATTGACGCGGCGCAAGTGAGTTGACGCGCGGAAAATAACGGGTTTATCGCCGTGTTTGTAAGCCTTTAAGCCGTCAAAAATCGCCTGCCCGTAATGCAAAGTTGTATTCGCAGGGCTAACCGTAATATCACGATAGGGAACAATACGCGGGTCGTGCCAGCCTTCCTGCGGGTTGTAGTCCATTTCAAACATATAATCTGTAAAGTGTGTGCCGAATCCAATTTTGGAAACGTCCGGCTTGGCTTTAAGATTTTTAGTTTCTTCAAATCTAATTTCCATTAAAAAACTTCCTTTCTATGGTATTTGATAATTTTATTTCGGCAAATTTAGCCTGTCAAGATTTTTATTCATCAGCCTGTAACTATCAATATTCAGCAGTTATTTTTTTACGACTTTATCGCCGTAAATGGTTTTCCAATCGTCATGCATTGAAATTTGATACCAGCCGTTTTCTCTTGCAAGTTTCCTGCAACTTTCAGCTTTTTTTGCGTTGCCGAATTCACGCTCCAAATCGTCACAAATTACAAAAAACGCCGCGCTTTTATATTTATTGCCGTAAACCGTATAATTCAGCATGCTTGTATCGCCGCTTGAATTGCCAAAACCTAAAACCGGTTGCTTGCCAATTTCTTGGGCAATTACCGAAACTTTGTTCATTTTGAGATTTTTTTCAATCAAGTTGCCGCGTACAAGATAATCATTTTTTTTGTAAACATAATTTCCGCCGTCATTTTCATCTTGGTTGACTGAAAGAATTTTGGGATCCGAGCCAATTACATTATTGGGCGCAATTTTTAATAAGTCACAAGCCAAAATTCTTACGGTTGGTCTGTCACTGCCGGAAACTATATAAACAGTAAAATCGTTTGCCTGAAGATATTTTATGACTTCAACCATCGGCAAATAAAAAGCCTCGCCCCATTTCAAATTGGTTAATCCCTCAACCGGTTTTTGCATAAATTCTTGTACGTATTTTTCATACTCGGCGGGCGTCATTCCGGCGAAAACTGATTCTTGAGACTTTGCCTCGTCAACGTCAACATTTTTGGGAAATTTTTTAGCTCCTCTTATAGCGGCTTCAATATCTTGAGCGTATTCCCTGTCGAAGTCGGACGGGGTAAAACTTTCGTCATAAAGCGCGCGGTCTAAATAAAGCATCCATTCAAAATAATATGGCGCAGTTTCACAAAGAAAAGTTCCATCCATATCAAAAACGGCGATTCTGTCTTCAATTGGTATAAAATTTTTACTTTTTTTGTTTGTAACGTCTTTGACATAATTTTTCAGCGCGGCTAAAGATTCGGCGTCTTTGTTCCAATATTGGAAGTTGCCGCTTTTTTTGACTTGAACAGCGGCAATTTCGGCGCGAGTGGCGGCTTGAACTTCAAAATTGCCAAAATTTCCAAATGTTAAAATTCCTGCCAAAATTCCGGTTAAAACTTTTTTATTCATAAAAAACCTCTACTTGTGCTCGTAACTTTCAAAAACTTTCAAAAGCCTGTACAAGTTATCATAGTCTTCAAATTCTATCCAAAACATAAATTTTTGGGCGTTGTCAATCTTGTTGCTGATTTTATTTTTAATTTGCGGAAGAATATTTAAGCACGCGGTAAGAATGTCTTTAACAACCGGATTATTCAGTTGAAGAATATTAGGCAATTCGCTCAAAAGTAATTTGGTGTCAGCGAAAGATACAGTGGTAAACATTGTTGAAAGAATAGCTTTAAGGCTTGCAGTTTCTACGAATTCGCCGCGAGCCTCATCGATTACATTCCCCTTGAGGTATGACGCCAGCGCACGGCAAGTTAAAAAAGTTTCCATTTTGCCTTCAAAGAAACTTAAAGGTATTTCGCCGCCGGAAAAAATTGGTGCAAGATTTTCAATGAGCGAATTAATTAATCTTTCATAGTCAATTTGATTTTCCTTAGGCTTAAAAATTTCTTGGCGGGCATCACGATATTTTAAAATACTGTTGTCGATAATTTCATTATTTTTTTCGTGTGTAAATTTGTCGGAGGTATGAGTTTCATCATTATCTCTGCCATAAGCGGCACTGCCAATTTCAATTTTTTTATTGTATTCTTCACGAGATTTAAGTGAGTAATGATTTACCAAAATTTTTTCCGGTCTTCTCGGACTTTCAAATTCTTCAAAATAAGACATATAGTGCGGCGTATATAAATATTGAATGTGACGAGGATTGGCTATAGTTTTAATTTTATTGACGTGTGTCCAAGCGCGGCGGGTAAATCTTTCAAGAACGCCTTTGGAATAATCTGCTTTTTCCTGATAATTTGAACCGTACATCATCCAATTTATTGAAATCCCGTTGAAACTTGGTTGATCTTCAGCAATTTCATCTACCACTTCAACAATACTTGCACCGTTTTGCGGAAAAATAAATTCGTCGGCGTCAATAAAAGTCATGTAGCGGCAGAAAAAACGATAAGTTTTATAAGCGTCGATATAAGCTTCGCACTGTTTTTGATTATCAGGAAAAAGAACATATGTGACAATTCCGGCGTTAATGTAGGGATTCAAAACTTCCTTGAAGTTGTCGGAACTTTCGTGATCGTAAATGTAGAAATGATCTACACCCGCCGCCAAATGATAATCGAGCCACTCTTTGACGTAAGGGGCTTCATTTTTCATAATTGCGACAACGGCTAAATCGTACAGAAACAAATTTTTGTCAACAGCCATAAAAATACCTCCTAAAAATTTTTTCTTATTATATCTAAAATTTTTGCGCAGTTCAGCGACGAATTAAGCGGCATAATTTCACTTTCAGTTTTGCCGGATTCAAGGCAATTTACAAAGTGGTTAATTTCGCCGAAAAAATCGTCAACTTCATAAGGCGCAGAAATTTTTTTATCGTTAATAGTCATTTCCTGCGGGCGGTGTAGTTCATCAATAATAATTTTGCCGCGCGCTCCATTCAAAATTGCCTGACGTGGTTTTTTCCTGTCAAATGCACATTCCAACTTACCGAGCTTGCCGCCAAAATCTAATTCGGCGTCAACGTAAAAATCAACGCCGCTTTCAATTTTGGTTGTAACTTTTTTAACGCCGGTAAATTCGCCCAAAAAATCGTCAAGCCAACTTGCACAGTAAATCCCGACGTCAAGGAGTGCGCCGCCTTGTCCTTGTTGCGTGTGGTAAGTTTTGCCCGTCAATTCCATCAAGTTACAAAGTGAAGTTTCGACTGAAATAATTTCGCCAATTTCCGCTCGCGCAGATTTTATTTTTTGGTACAGCGGAACAAAACGCGGCTTCATTGCCTCCATAAATAAAATTTTTTCGGCGCGTGCAATGGCGGCAATTTCTTCCATTTCAGAAAAACTTAAAGTTGCGGGTTTTTCACACAAAACGGCTTTACCGGCTTTTAACGCCTTAATTGAAAATTCTTTGTGCAGAGCGTGCGGCAATGCAATATAAACCGCGTCAATTTTTTCATCCGCCAAAAGTAAATCGTGCCCTGCGTAGAATTTTTCGGCGTCAAATTTTTTAGCGAACTCTTCAGCCTTTGCTTGACTTCGTGAACTTACGGCGGCTAAAGTACTGCGCGATTCATTTTTCAAACTTGCAGCGAATCTGCCTGCAATGTAGCCTGTTCCGATAATTCCCCAATGAATCATTTTTACAGCTCCTTTCTAATTTTAAATTTTTTTATCTTTTTAAATGTACTTTCTTTTTTTACGCCCAGTGAAAATCGATGACGGGCTTTTCTTTCCGATTATTTTTAAAAATCAGATATTAGTTTTTGAATTGCAAGCGGCAAATTTTCAAGAATATCCGTCGCAATAAGTCCGTAACTTTTGGTTGACGCGGCTAAATCGCCCGCCTTGCCGTGCAAGTAAACTCCTGCAAGCGGCGCAAAAGGTGTTTGTTTCATAAGACCGGCGATAGTTCCCGCCAAAACGTCGCCACTGCCTGCCGTTGCCATTCCGTTATTGCCGAGCGCAGAAATAAAAATTTCGCCGTTAGGATATGCAACTATTGTACATTCACTTTTCGCCACGATTATTGCGCGGCAGTCCTGCGCGACTTGCTTAACATTCAAAACTAAATTCTTTCGCAATTCCTCAACCGTCGTACTTAAAAGCGCAGCAAGTTCGCCCAAATGTGGCGTCAAAATTGGAATTTGCTTGCACTTTTTTAAAATTTCGGCATTGCCGTTAAAAGCAAAAATTGCATCCGCGTCAAGTATCAGCGGCTTTTCAATCGAAGTAACAAAATTTCGTACGAGTTCCAAAGTTTCAGTTGCACGCCCCAAGCCGCTTCCAATTAAAACCGCGTCAAATTTTTCTGCAAGTTTCAAAAGACTTTCCAACGCCTTTTGCCCGCCGAAAACGCCAATTTTATCTTCAGGAATTGGAGCCGTCATTATTTCAGTAAGTTTAACTTCGTACAAGTCATTCAAACTTTCAGGCACCGCTAAAGTTACAATCCCCGCGCCCGCCTTCAGAGCCGCCATTGACGCAAGACACGCCGCGCCCGTCATTCCGCGTGATCCGGCAATAACTAAAATTTTTCCGCAACTGCCCTTGTGAACGTCACGCGCTCGCGCAGGTAAAAAAGTTTGTGCAAGTTCATCTTCAATCAAAGTTTGGTGAATGTCATCATTTAATAAATCGCCGGGTATTCCAATATCATCAATAATCAATTTACCAACATAATTTGCGCCGGGACAAATAAAATGACCGGGCTTGGGCAAGCCGAGCGCAACCGTACAAGCCGCGTTAATTGCCACGTCGTCAACCGCGCCCGTATCTGACGCCACGCCTGAAGGTATATCGACTGAAATTATTGGTTTGCCTACTGAATTTGCAAGCCGAATTAATTTTAAAGCGGGCGGGCGAATTGTGCCGAAAAACCCCGTCCCCAAAATCCCGTCAATAATTCCATCAGTGAATTTCAATGCAACTTGCAGCCGTTCCCACGCCCTGTCAGTTTCAAGTTGCAAAATTTCTATTCCCATTTCGCGCAGGATTTTCATTTGAACGCCAAAAGAGCCTGTACGATGATTTTTTGTACCTGTCAGAAAAACTTTAACTTTTGCGCCGCGATTAAACAAAAATCTTGCAGTTACAAGCGCGTCGCCGCCGTTGTTGCCGCTGCCCGCCAATACGCAAATACTTTTATCTTTGACGTTGCCCAAAATTTTTACAGTTGCCTCAAAAACTCTGTGCCCCGCGCTTTCCATCAAAGATAATTCCGGCAAGCCGTACTGATTTATTGCGGCGGCGTCTATTTCGTGCATTTGTTTTGCCAATGCAATTTTCATTAAAAAACTCCTTAATCCCTAGTCTTTAGCCCTTAATCCTTAGCCCTTATTCAGCCGTGATAACCCATAAATAATTTTTGGCGGCAATTTGATTAAGTTTTTCAATTTGAGTTTTGGTAAGCTTTTTAGTGCAATAAAGTTTTGAAGTATCAGTTAAAAGCGGAACGGGCGTAACTTTCAAGCCGTGCGCGCGGAAAAAATTTATTGCCTCTTCTTGCGTTTTAAAAGTATCGTCGTAAATTTCATTGTCAAAAAGTTCTTCGTACATTACTTTTGTTTCGTCATAAAGCATTTGTGCCTGATCTTCGCCGTAAAGCGCGGCGGCAATTTCTTTAAAATAATCTTTCGTGACAAAATCCGTACTGATAAAGCAACCGCCGTGTTTTTGTAAAACTTCTTTAACGAGCTTGAACATTTCGTTGGCGCGGTCTTCAGTCAAGTAAATCATCAAGCCGTTTTCGATAATGCAAATTTCGCCGTTCAATTTGTCGGCGTTTCTTAACATTGCCTCGCGGTCTTCAACCAAAACTTCATCATACGAAATATTTTGGGCAAAATTTTTACCGGCTAAGGGAGTGACAAATTCATTTGCGCTGACGGCAACCGCCATTAATTCTGCGCCTATGTATTTTCTGCCTTCCTTTGCAAAAACAATAGCGCGGGGAGTGTAGCCGCCGCCAATATCCATAATATTTTTGTAATTATTTTTTTGAACGTATTCAACGGTTGAGGCGTAACATAATTCTTGATAAATGCTGTTGAGTTTTTCAAGGCGTTCAAAATCGTTCAGGTTTTTTTCGCCGTAAATATTGGTTTGATTGATACGTTTCAAAATTTTTTTGGCGTAGGGGTTGCCGGAATTTGCCAGCCATTGAAGTTTGACAAGTGCGGAATATGAGACCATTTCAAATTCAGCCGCCGAAACTCTAGCGGTAAAAATAATTGTTGTACAAAGAATTAACATCGGAATTAAAATTTTTTTTAGCATAAAAATCCTCCTAATTTGTTAAAGTTACAAAAGCCGTTGCATAATTTTGGCAGTGGCTTAAACTTACAAAAATTTTTTCGACGCCTAAATTTCCGGCAAAAGTTTTCGCCTTGCCGTACAAAAAAATTTCCGGCTTGCCTGCGGCGTCATTCAAAGTTTCAACTTCAGTTAGGCTTGTGAAAATTCCGGTACCCAACGCCTTAAAAAAAGCCTCCTTAGCGGCAAATCTTGCGGCATAGGAGGCGGCGGATTGAGCTCCGCGACTTTCGCAATAATTCTGTTCGTTTGCAGTGAAAACTTTTTTTCTGAAATGTTCGCTTGCAACTGCGCGACGCACTCTTTCAATTTCGATAATGTCAGTGCCAATTCCCAAAATCATTTTGCAACCAGATCTGTATCAGTTTGATTATAAAAACTTCCATTGGGATTGAAAGACAAAGTGCGGGCGATTAAAATTTCTACGCGGCGATTTTTTTGTTTATTTTCGGGCGTGTCATTTGGAGCGATTGGGCGGTATTCGCCGTAACCAATAGCCGAAAAGCGCGCAGGGTTTAAATCGCTGTTAATTTCCAAAAGGTATTTCATAAAAGTCATGGCGCGGACGGAGCTAAGTTCCCAGTTTGAGGGAAATTGCACGGTATTAATAGGGTCGGTGTCCGTGTGTCCGGAAATTAAGACGCGCTCCGGAACTGCCGCCAAAAGTTTTGCAACGATAGGACCGATTCTTTGAGATTCGGGAACCAAATCAGCCGAGCCGGAAGGGAAAAGGGCGCGCTCCTTAATACGAATCATTAAGCCTTCTTCCTCAAGTTGCGTTGTAAGTTCGCCTTCTAAATCGTTTTCTCTAATGTAAGCGTCAAGTTGCGCCTGTAAATCTGCAAGCGATTCATTTTCTTGCAGGTAGGCTTGATTCTGTAAATAGGCATCTTCGCCGTTATCTTCATTTGACATAACTTGACGTTGCGGGCTTGGATTAGGTCCGCCCTGTTCAAAGAATGAAGGTCCGCCCGTGTTAAATGCTGCAGTGAACGCCTGCGCGAGGGCTTGTAATTTAGTTTGGTCTGTCTGCGAAATTGCAAACAATGCTATAAACAAAGCAAGTAAAAGCGTCATCAGGTCTGAATAAGGCAAGAGCCAAGCTTCACTGGCTTCTTCTTCGTGTTTTTTACCGCGTTTTTTCTTTGCCATTGAAAATCTCCTTTCCTTAATCGTTAATCGTTAGCCCTTATTAACCTTCTTCGTTCAATTCGCCGCGTTCACTTTGCGGAATGAATACCATCAATTTCGCCTGAATAGCTGTAGGCGAATCGCCCGCTTGCAGTGATAAAATTCCTTCGATAATCATTCTCTTATGTGCAACTTCGTTTGCGGATTTAACTTTCAATTTGTTGGCGAAAGGCAACCAAATAACGTAACCGGTAAAAATACCAAGAATTGTAGCGATAAACGCCGCTGAAATAGCGTGACCGAGTTTATTAACGTCTGACAAGTCAGCCAACGCCGCAATAAGACCGACAACCGCGCCCAAAACGCCCAATGTAGGAGCATATGTTCCCGCCTGTGTCAAAATGGAACGCGCCTCCGAGTGGCGTTCTTCCATAACTGCCAATTCAGCGTCCAAAACGTCACTTACAAAATCAGGATCCATACCGTCGATAACCATACTCAAGCCATTTTTGAAGAAAGGATCTTCAATTTCCTGTACCCTGCTTTCAAGTGCCAGAATACCTTCACGACGTGCCAACTGCGAAAGTTCAACAAAAAGCTTTACCAGTTCAACTTTGCCGCCTTCATTTTCAGCACGAAACAGAATTTTGAAAAGTGTTGGCAATTTTTTAACCGTGTCCATAGGGAACGCATTGAATAGGCAGGAAAATGTTCCGCCGATGATTATTAAGAACGCGGCAGGATTCGCCATTGAAGAAAGCGGCGCACCCTTTATGATCATACCAACAAAAATAGAAACAAATCCTGCGACTAACCCTATTGCTGTAGATTTTTCCAAAATAGCAACCTCCCTTTGCCGTCGAGGTTAATTTATAATTCCCGACTTACCACACATAAAAATTTTGCGGCGTATAATATTTTTTCTTTCAATGTCAAAAAAAAAATTCCTGCCGCGCCAAAAATTTTTTATCAATCTAAATTCAGTGAACGCCACAAATAATTTATTCGTGCCTTAACTTCCGGCGTCATTTCAATTTCATTGGGCCAATCGCGCAGGTGTCCTTCTTCCTTCCAACTTTTTGTAGCGTCAATTCCAAGTTTTGCGCCGAATTTCGGCATTGGCGAAGAATGATCCAAAACGTCAAGCGGTCCATGAACAATTTCTAAATCGTGGTCGGCGTCAATATTATTAAAAACGCGCCACGCAACCTCGCTTAAATTTTGAACGTCAACATGAGCATCTACAACGATAATCATTTTAACATTCATCATTTGCCCCATTCCCCATAGTGCGTGCATAACCTTTCTCGCCTGCATTGGAAAACTTTTTTTGATTGACACGATAACGCAATTATGAAAGACGCCCTCGAACGGCATATTTATATCAATAATTTCCGGCACAATTTTTTGAAGGAGCGGCAAAAAAATTCGCTCGGTTGCCTTTGCAAGGTAACAATCTTCTTGCGGCGGCTTGCCTACGATTGTTGCGGCGTAAATTGGATTTTTTCTGTGCGTTATGCAAGTTATATGAAAAACCGGAAAATCATCAGCCAGCGAATAATAGCCGGTATGATCGCCAAAAGGTCCTTCGCGCCGTAATTCGTCAGTTGCAATGTAGCCTTCCAAAATAATTTCTGCGTGCGCCGGAACTTCCAAATCTACAGTTTTGCACTTTGTCAATTCAACTGATTTATGACGCAAAAATCCCGCAAAAACCATTTCATCAACATCGCGCGGCAAGGGCGCGGTTGCGGCGTAAGTTGTAACGGGATCTGTACCAATGGCAACTGCCGCCTCAATTTTATTCCCTTCAGCCTCGCGCAGATTTTCCGCGCCGTTTTTGTGTATGTGAATGTGCATTCCGGTTGTTGTTGAATCGTACTTTTGCAGGCGGTACATTCCAACATTGCGCTTGCCGGTTTTTGGATTTTTGGTAAATACAAGCGGCAATGTTATAAAAACTCCGCCGTCGCCGGGCCAACATTTTAAAATTGGAATTTTATCAAGGCTCGGTCTTTCTTCAACAATTTCTTGACACGGAGCATTTTTTACGTATTTTGGAAAATTTATAACCTTACTGCCGGTTGAAATTATTGAAACAATGTTTGAACGATTTTTCAGCGAAAGATACGGCAACTTCAAAAGTTCTCTAATGTCATTTGCGGCATCGTCAAGTTTTTCAACGCCTAACGCAAGGCACATTCTTTCGTAACTGCCGAATTGATTAATTAAAACCGGCATATCGTAGCCGCGCACATTTTCAAAAAGCAGTGCAACGTTGCGGCTGTCATTAAATTTTGATACGCGGTCTGTAATTTCTGTAATTTCCAATTCTGCGTCAACCGGTACTTTTATTCGCTTGATCAAATTTCTTTTTTCCAGTTCGTCAATAAATTCTCTTAAATCTTTGAACGCCAAAATTTCACCCCCAATTTTTTGAAGTTTAACAATTTTATTTAACGGCGTCAATCTTATTGTTGTAGGAAAAAATTCTTGAAATTTTCACTTGACTTTCAGAAAAAAACTGCTAAAATAAAAACTGAAAAAAATATGAAAGTTCATCGTATTAACAACAGCTAATCGAGGGAAGTCTTCAAAGGACGCCCTTTCTAAAAAATAACACTAACTGATATTAAGCTCGGCGGAAGGTCGGGCGTTTTTATTTTAATTTTCCTCATAGGGGCGGACGCGCAAAGTTAAGCCGCGTGTCGCGCAGATTTTTTTACATTGTTCAATTTCGGCGGGCGGCGTTACTTTGTCAACAATCGTTAAAACTACGTGCGGTACAAAATTTTTCATATTTTCGGCGAAAGTCAACATTGCCTCGTAGGCTTGCAAGCCGAATTTAGAGCGCGTAATTTGCAAGTAGCGTTCAGCCGTTGCCGCGTTCAAACTTATTGACGCCGTGTCTAAAATATTTTCAAATTCGTATTCGATATTCCGTCCGTGTTCCAAATTGCCGAGCCCGTTTGTATTGAGGCGCGTTGGAATTTGCGGGCGAATTTTTTTTATGTAGCGCAAAAGTTCCAAAAGTTCATTAAGTCTGATTGTTGGTTCACCGAAGCCGCAAAATACAATTTCTTTGACAATATCAAGCGGCGCGGCGTCAATTTCTTTTTTTACTTCGTCAACAGTCGGTTCACGTTCAAGCCACAAAGAATTTTCCGGCGTCAAAACTTTTTTCTGACGCAAGCAAAACGGGCAGTCATTGTTACAGCGATTCGTTAAGTTGACGTACAAGCCGCGCGGCTTTTCGGCGTTGACGGGAAAATATTTGCCGCCTTCAGTCATGTAAACTATCATAAAAATCCCTCCGCCGTTATTTTATACCAAAATTCGACAAATTCAATCTAAAGTGTTAAACTGAAAAAAATTTTCAAGGAGGTTTTTAAAATGAAAAAAAATTATAAAATCGAAGTGGACTGCGCGAACTGCGCGGCAAAAATGGAAGACGCCGCCAATAAAACTTCCGGCGTTAAAAATGCAGTGGTAAATTTTATGACGCTGAAAATGCAAGTCGAATTTGAAGACGGCGCAAACGCTAAAGAAGTTATGCCGCGTGTTTTGGAGGCTTGCCGCAAAATTGAGCCGGATTGTGAAATTTATTTTTAAGGAGGTAAATTTTTATGCTTAGGAAAATCTTTTTGACGGCGTTGCTCTGTACAATTTTTTTACTTCAGAATATTTGCGCGGCAGAAATTGTTAAAAGCGGCAACTGCGGCGACGGCGTCAAGTGGATGCTTGAAGATAACGGCACTTTGACAATCAGCGGGCGCGGCAAAATGACGGATTATCTGATTGAAGATAAAAGCAATGCGCAGTATGGCTGGTTTTATATTCCGCCGTGGCAAGATGTTATTGAAAATGTAAAAAAAATTATCGTGCAGGACGGCGTTACCAATGTTGGCAGTCATGCATTTGCAAATTGCCAAAATCTGCGCGAGGTTGTTTTGAGTAACAGTGTAAATTATATCGGCAGTCAAGCTTTTATTGGCTGTACCAATTTGGAAAGTGTAACTTTTCCGGCAAGTGCCAAATTGGGCGATAACGTTTTTAAAGATTGTAACAAGCTGAAAAATTTAAACAGCGTTGACGCGGCAGGTAAAGTTTTAGTAGCCAGTAAAAATATTAACGAAAACGAATACAACCGTTGGGCTAAGCCTGTTAATTCTTTCTTGTACGTTGACGGCGGAAATTTGGTAAGAGTCGAAAATATCAGCGGCAAAATTCTTGTCGAAAAATATTCGCCGGATTTTAAATTAATTTCTTCGCAAAATCTGAATTTAGACTTTGAAATTTGGGGCGGATTTTACGCCGGAAAAAATTTCAACTTCATAATCACCGGCAAAGCCAATCCTTCAGAATCCAATAACGTTGAAGTTATTCGAGTGTCAAAGTACGATAAAAATTTTAACTTCATTGACGCGGCAAAAATTTCCGGCGCAAATACAAATACTCCCTTTGACGCCGCCACCGTTCGTTGCGCAGAAAGTAACGGCACGCTTTACATTCACACGGGACACAAAATGTATCGAACGCCCGACGGCTTGAATCATCAGGCGAATATGTCAATTTCAATCAATGAAGCATCAATGAAAGTTTCAGATATTAATTACGCCGTTTCAAATATCAGTACAGGCTACGTCAGCCACTCTTTCAATCAGTTTGTTTTGGTTGACAGCAAAAATAGTGTTGTGTACTTTGATCACGGCGACGCCTACCCGCGCGCAGGTGTTTTAATTCGCGGCAGTCAAAATGTTGAAGTTTTACAAATTGCGGGGCAACACGGCGATAACGCCACAGGAGCCGCTCTGGGCGGGCTTGCCGAAACAAACGGTAATTATATCACGGCGTACACTTACGACGGCGTAGGAGGCAATTCTGACGATTTCTGGGGCGTTGTAAAACAGCGGGAACTTTTTGTAAGTTTCACGTCAAAAAATAATTTCAGTAAAGCCGGTACAAAAACCGCAAAATTTACACACCCTGCCAAAAATTTCAGTTACGGCGTACCTTTTGTAGTTTCTCAAAATTTGAACGGCGGCTACATTATCTGCAACGTAACAAAATTTGACGGGAAGTATTTTTCGCCAACAGATAAAATAGTTTATGCAAAATACGACGATAACGGCGTACAAGCTATGCAAATTGCTGACGGGCAACTTTCAGATTGTCAACCGATTGTTTTTAACGGCAAAGTTATTTGGTACGTAACAAATAATTCTGCGCCAATTTTTTATACACTTGATGAAGGAGGCGTAACCGCTCACAAATTATGAGTCTGAAATATAAAGCTCTCAAAAGTTTAAAAGAAATTCACTTTAAAAATTTTGTATTTTTGTTAATCGCCGGTACAATCAACGCTTGCGGCGTTATGCTTTTTCTGTACCCCGTGAAACTTTATGACAGCGGAATTTCCGGCGTTTCAATGTTGTTGAATCAGATAACGCCGCCGGAATTGACACTTTCGCTATTCCTTGTAATTTTCAACGTACCTATTTTTATGTTCGGCTTGAAGAAACAGGGAATGGCTTTTACTTTTTATTCAATTTTCGCCGTTGTGGTTTATTCGGTAGTATCGGGAATTATTCCAAATTTTTTTCCGGTTGATACAGTGCCTGAATCGCCGTTTGCCGGTACAGATTTATTACTTTGCGCAATTTTCGGTGGTGTACTTTCGGGAATTGGCAGCGGTATGACAATTCGTTTTGGCGGGGCGATTGATGGTATAGACGTTTTGTCGGTAATTTTTGCAAAGGGCTTGGGACTTTCGCTCGGCTCATTCGTTATGATTTTCGACACGATTTTATATATCGTTTGCGGGATAATTATTAACAGTTGGATTTTGCCGCTGTATTCTATTTTAACTTACTATATCGGCTCTCAAACTGTAGATTTTGTAGTTGAAGGGCTTGACCGCTCAAAATGCGCAATGATTGTTACCACTAAGGCAGATGAAATTACAGACGCAATTTCTGAACATTTTCAATCAAGCGGTACGATTGTCAATGCTATTGGCGGCTACTCGAAGGAAGAAAAGCAAATTATTTACTTTATCATAAACCATTTCCAAATTAACCGGCTGAAAGTTTTGGTTTATGAAATTGACAAGAATGCTTTTATTTCCTTGCAGGACGTTTCAGATATTATTAAGAAGGGGTCTAAATGAACAGAAAACAAAGAAAAAATTTAATCAGAATAATAACCGCGTCAATCTTAATGATAATTTTACAATTCGTCGAAGTTGAAGGCGCGGCGCGTTTTTGCCTGTATATGATACCTTATTTAATCGTCGGCTACGATATTTTAATAAAAGCGGCGAAAGGTATAAAAAATTTACAGGCACTTGACGAAAATTTTTTAATGGCGTTGGCAACGGTCGGCGCAATAGTTTTGGCGATTTACAGCGGCAGCGGCGATTATTTAGAGGCGGTTGCCGTTATGCTTTTTTATCAAATTGGCGAATGGTTTCAAAGTTACGCCATTGGTAAAAGTCGCCAAAATATTTCTGATTTAATGGATATTCGCCCTGATTATGCTAACGTTGAAAATCTCGGCAAGATTGAACAAATTGACCCGGACGAAGTGGAAATTGGAACAACGATAATTATTCAGCCCGGCGAAAAAATTCCTATTGACGGCGTAATAATTGAGGGCAATTCTACATTGAATACAAGCGCGCTTACCGGCGAAAGTTTGCCGCGCAATGTTTCAATCGGCGATGAAGTTATAAGCGGCTGTATCAATATCAACGGCGTTTTGAAAGTTCAAACTACAAAACTTTTCGGCGATTCTACCGCGTCAAAGATTTTAGATTTGGTGGAAAATGCAAGCTCCAGAAAATCTAAGTCTGAAAATTTTATTACGAAGTTTGCAAAGATTTACACGCCTGCAGTTGTAGGCAGTGCGGCGGCGTTGGCTGTAATTCCTTCAATCGTTACGGGCGATTTTGAAACGTGGCTTTACCGTGCGTTAATTTTCCTTGTTATCAGTTGTCCGTGCGCGTTGGTTATCAGCATACCTTTAACATTTTTTGCGGGATTGGGCGGCGCAAGTCGCGCAGGTGTTTTAGTTAAGGGCTCAAATTTTTTGGAGACACTTTCAAAAGTTCATACCGTTGTAATGGATAAAACCGGCACTTTGACGCGGGGAATTTTTGAAGTTGACGCGGTACACCCAATCAGTACGAATTGCATTTCAGAAAATCCTACGGAGGCGCGGCAACTTTTGCACTATTCGGCGCACGTCGAAAAATATTCCAGTCATCCAATAGCAGTTTCACTTAGAAAAGCTTATCCCAATGAAAATGACGGTTGCACGGTTGAAAACGTCGAAGAATTGGCGGGCTTAGGTATTCGCGCAGAAGTCAACGGCAATGTTATTCACGTCGGCAACGAAAAATTAATGGAAAAAATCGGCGCGGCGTGGAAACCCTGTACAAAAATTGGTACGATAATTCACGTTGCTGTAAATGGCGAATACGCGGGACATATTATCGTTGCTGACAAACTCAAGCCTCATTCAAAAAAAGCGATTGAAAAACTTTATGAAATTGGCGTCAATAGAATTGTAATGCTTACCGGCGATATAAAAAAAGTCGCCGAAAAAATTGCCGGCGATTTGGGAATTAAAGAATTTTCCGGCGGGCTTTTACCTGCACAAAAAGTTGAACACCTTGAAAAAATTTTGGCTGAAAAAAGTTTTGCAGTTGCATTTGTAGGCGATGGGATTAACGACGCGCCGGTATTGGCTCGCGCAGATATTGGAATTGCAATGGGCGCAATGGGCGCAGATGCGGCGATTGAAGCGGCGGACGTTGTTTTAATGGACGACGACCCGCTTAAAATTTACACGGCTATTAGAATTGCGAAAAAAACTTTGTCAATCGTCAAGGAAAATATTTATTTTGCGATAGGGATAAAATTTTTGTGCTTGATACTCGGCGCGGTCGGCATTGCCAATATGTGGTTTGCGATTTTTGCAGATGTTGGCGTTATGGTAATTGCCGTGTTAAATGCATTGCGCGCTTTGAAAGTTTAATTATTTCTGTCAATGGCTGATAACAATCTTTGTACCGGCAAAAATTTTAAAATCGCAAGGCAAATTAACATTTCAGGGACAATCAGCGAAGCGTTGACTGTCAATGAATAAATTATTGCTGAAGTTCCTTCCGGCGCGTATGACGCAAAAAATACCACGCCTGATATAAAATGACAGGTAAACTTTCCGACGAACGCCAAAATTGTTCCAAAAAAAATTTTATCTTTGAAAATTCCTGCCAATCCAACTGCCATGTAAGGTAAAGGATAATCGAACAAAACTTGTATCGGATGCAAAATGAACGGGTCTTGAATTATCGTTATCAAGCCGAAAACAAATCCTGCCAAAGTTCCGACGCCCGCGCCGTACCTGAACGAAATTAAAAGCAACGGTACTAAGCCGCCCAAAGTTACCGCGCCGCCTTGCGGGAAATGGTACAGCTTGAATTGGTGCAGTAAAATTGAAAGTGCAAGCATCAGCGAAATATTTATCAAAGTGCGCGTTGTAAGTTTTATTTTTCTAAGATACAAGCCAAAAAAAATTAAAATCAGCACGCCCAAAAGTGCAAATGACGCGCTCGGACTTTGTAAAATCGTCAATACATTTTCCAACAATTTAATCCCTCCAAAAAAATTAGGAGAAAACTTCCACGCGGAAATTTTCTCCATTTTTATTGTTAAAATTCCTACGTCGGCATTATCCGAATCAGGTTCACGGGTCGAAGTTCACAACTTCCTCTCAACCGGTTTACCAGCTCCCCTTGTAGTGTGGTAGTTGGGTAGTGCGATAGTGTGATAGTTTTTACTACACCACTACAACACCACCACACTACAAAACTATTTACAAATTGAATCAATCCAATCAAAAAGTAAATCTAAATCATAATCGCCGCTGTGTCTGCGTCCCCACGGGCTGAAAAAATCTACGTCAACGCCGTTGTTTTGAAGTTTCAGTGCAAGAATCGCCGGAATTGCCAGCGCAGTATCCCTGTCAACTGCGCCGTGTCTTATTCTGAAATGTTGAGCAACTTTGACATCTGCGCGACCGATAAAATTCATTGGATTCATAATGTTAATCAATTCAGAGTCAGCCATTGCGCCGCCGGAATTTTTTTGCACAATTTCATTAAAATGACGCGGCGAATTATTTGTAGTGCCGAATTCGTCATTTTCGGCGGAGCTTAAATCCGGTTTGTCGAAGGCGGGTGCGGCTTTCATACGAGTTGCGGCGGCAGGATATTTTTTCAAGTCAACGTCAACAACTTCACCGTTTTTAATTTTTACCCAATTAACGCCGCTTAAATCTGTGCCTCTGTCAAGTGCGTCCTGCGCGGATTCAATGTATTTGCGCTTGATATAATCTTTGAAAGTGCCGTTGCCTTTTTTATCCAGCGTCAAAAGTTTTCCTGTTTCGTCGCGCAGATTTAAACTGTTGACATACGCCGGAAAAGCGTCGCGCAAAATTTTAGAAATTGCAATTTCGTCTTTCGTCATTTCAACGGCGGTACTTGACGCTGTAGGATTATTTGCGGCGTCTGCGTCAACTGTAACCTTTTCGCCGCGTCTTGCCGCTATATCTTGAAGTTGCCACATTGCCTGATAATATTTATTTTCGCCGTGAAAAATCCACTCGTAGGCTTTATCTGCGTTGTCAAGGTTGGTAATTGGGCAGTAAACACTTGCAGCAAAAATATCATCGCGTTCAACCGCCGCGCCAATTTCTGAAAGGTAAGGCGCAAATTCCGCAGCATTGCCCATACTTCCCAACGCTGCAGAAAGCGCGCCGCCCGCTGAAGTTCCATTGGAAATAATTTTTTCAGTATCACCGGCAGGCAGTTTATTTTTATTGTGGCGCAGATAACGAACAGCCGCTTTGTAGTCAACAATCAGCGCGGGAGCTTTTCCTACGTATTCGCCGTCAGTTACGGTTGTACGCCCGCGAATTGCAGGGCTTACGACAACCAAGCCGCGTGAAAGTGCAACAAGTGCCGCGTTCGGACCGCCGCTCATTCTGTCATTTTCGGCAGGCGGTTTAATTTCGCCGGGCATATAGCCGCCGACGCCGTTAGGCATAAAAATTGGCGCGGTTTTCGCCGTGTAACCGTTAATCGTGCCGCCGCTCAAATATTCTGCCGGAATATAAATACTTAAAGACTGCGCGGCAACATTTTTTGGCTTGCTGACGTAAACAATATTTTCATAGGCGATAAATTTAATTTCTCTGCCTTCATATGTCAAAGTTTTTTCAACGCCCTTTGAAGCGTCAAAATTTAAATCGTATTCTTTAGCAAGTGATTCTTGAGCAATCAATTTTATTTCAGCCTCGCAATGATTAAGATTTACAGGAACGGACGCGGTAAAAACTCCGACGCCGATAAAAGCTGCAAGTGTCTTTGTCAAAAATTTTTTCCGCATAAAATTTGCCTCCTATTTGATTGAATTTAATCTTTCAGCTAAAGTGTAGGCGTCTTCATCACCGTCAGCAGGTGTAATAATCGCTTGATCATCAAGATAAACCGTGCCGTTGTAAACTGTAGCGGTTGCGGCGTTTTTGCCGTTATGGTAAGCCTTTGCCAAATTTCCCAAAACAAAATACGAGCGTTCAGCTGAAGACATAGAATTTGCGGCGGCAACGGTTGTAAAAGTTTTGCCGTTAATCGTAACAACGCCATTTTTAGCTGTAGCATGTTTGCCGCTGTATTCATAAAGTTTTTTTACATAATTGTCGCGGCGTGCGTCAGTATTCGGATGGTTGGAAGGTTTTAATATTGCTTCCATTTTATTTCTTTTTGCGCCGCCGTAAAGTTCAGAAAGTCTTTGCATAACGGCGGCAGTTGCTCCAATGTTATAATCTGTATGGAGCATATATTCCCAGCCCAAATTATCAGCTTCAGTTTCCTGTTTTTTATTGCCGTGTTCGATAGAATTATTGACAGTAACTGCAATGAGTGCGTTACTGATTGCGTTGCCACCAACGGCATCCGAGCCAATCTGCGCGACAACCATTTTATTTAAAGTTTTCTTGTTGCCTTTAGCGAGGTGGTCTTTTTGCCCGTGTCCCATTTCGTGTCCTACAACCGCCGCTATTTCGTCGTCAGTTGCCAAAAGGTTAAACGTTCCGACATTTACCATCATAACGTGTCCATAAGAGCAGGCGGCGTTCAAAGTTTCATCATTTGAAACAAAATATTTGTAGGGTTTATCGTAAATCGAAGGATCAATTTGCCCGACGGCACTGGTTAAATTCGTCATGATTCTGTCCATACGTTCATTAATTTCATAATCTGTATTTACGCCGTATTCTTCCTGAAATTTTTGATAAAGCGCGGTGCGTCCTTCTTCAGTTTCGTTAAAAGTTTTAACTTGTTTGTTAATTTCATTGTAAGCTTGACTTGCCGAATAAACTGTTGCACCAATACCGACAACATCACCAACGCTTATAGCTTCAGCCGGTGCAGGCGCGGCAAATACCAGCGAAACACCGAGTGCAGCCGCCGTTACGCCTGCCGTGATTTTTTTTGACAGCTTATTAAACATAGTGAAACCCTCCTTGCCAAAAATTTTATCGAAATTTATTTATTCAAGATTTACAGAAATTGATTATAAAAACGCCTCCAGAGGCGCAGAATTGCCCCCAGAATTGATTTTTGACGTTCATTGGTACAAAGATATTAAAAAAGTTTTTGAAGGCGGCTTAAATCGAATTTTTATAAATGCTTGCTCAAAAAATGTTCGATACGATTTAACGCTTCAGAAATTTTTTCAATGCTTGTAGCATAGGAGCAACGAACATGACCCGCGCCGGATTTTCCAAACGCCGTACCCGGTACAAGTGCAACGTGTTCAGCCATTATTAATTTTTCGGCGAATTCTTCGGCAGTCAAGCCGCTTGAAGTGATATTCGGGAAAATGTAAAACGCGCCGCGCGGCTCAAAACTTTCAAGCCCCATTTGTTTAAAGCCGTCATAAATTAATTTTCTGCGCCTGTCATATTCGGCAACCATTTTTTTCATATATTTTTCGCCATGACGTAAAGCCTCAACCGCAGCAACCTGCGCGGTTATTGGAGCGCAAAGCATAGTATATTGGTGTATCTTAGTCATTGCGCCGATAAAATCTGCATTGCCGAGCGCGTAACCGATTCGCCAGCCGGTCATTGCATAAGCCTTGCTGAAGCCGTTCAATAAAATTGTACGGTCTTTCATTTTCGGCAACGCGGCAAAACATTCATGAACGCCGTTATAAGTCAAGTCGCCGTAAATTTCATCGCTGATAATTATTAAATCGTGCTTTTCGGCAAATTCCGCAATTTTTAATAAATCGTCGCGCTCCATAATTGCGCCGGTAGGATTATTGGGATAACCTATCAACAAAATTTTAGTTTTGGGCGTAACGTACGGTTCCAATTCTTCAGGCGTGATTCTGAATTCATTTTCAATTTTTGCCGGTACAGAAACAGGCACGCCTCCCGCTAAAGTTGTACAAGCTTGATAGGAAACATAGCAAGGCTCCGGAATTAAAATTTCATCGCCGGGGTTAGTAACCGCCCTAATTGCTAAATCCATTGCCTCACTTACGCCGACGGTTACCAAAATTTCTTTATCGCTGTTGTATTCTAAGTTGTAGCGTTTTTTGAAGTGATTGGCAATTTCTGCGCGAAGTTCCGGCATACCGCGATTGGCAGTGTAGCTTGTATAGCCGCGCTCCAAGCCGTAAACGCAACTTTCACGAATTGTCCACGGCGTTACAAAATCCGGCTCGCCCACACCCAAAGAAATAACGTCCTGCATTTGCGCGGCAATGTCAAAAAATTTTCTGATACCTGAAGGCGCGATTGACTGTACAGAATTTGAAAGTTTTTCGCTCCAATTCACGGCGAAACCACCAGCCTTCTGTCTTTTTCTTCATCGTTGATAATTACGCCGTCTTTCTTGTAAGCCTTCAACATAAAATGACTGCGCGTTTGAGTTACGCCTTCAATCGTCGAAAGTCTTGTAGCTACAAAATTTGCAACGTCTTTCAAAGATTTTCCCTCAATGATAACGAGTAAATCAAAGTTGCCGCTCATAAGGTAAACCGTGCGCACTTCGTCAAAACGGTAAATTCTTTCGGCTATTGCGTCGAATCCAACTTCACGTTGCGGCGTTAAATTAATTTCGATAACCGCTGTAACTGTATCATCGCCGTAACGCTCCCAATTTATCAACGCGCCGTAAGACAAAATTATTTTTTCGCGTTCAAGGCGGGAAATTTCTTTTTCAATTTCGTATTCGGATTTTTGCAACATTGACGCCAATTCGCCAACTGAAACTCTTGAATTTTTTTCAAGCACTTCAAGTAATTCTCTCATAAAAAATCTCCATTCAAAATAAAAATAAAAATTTTTTTGCAGTATATCATAAAAATTTTCAAAAGTCGAACGGCTTTAATTGCTAATTCTTATGCAACGTGTTAAAATGAATAAAAAATGAAAAACATGAAACATATATTTAGAATCGACAGAAAGGGGCGATTCAGTTGAAAATAATTCATACGGCGGATTGGCACTTGGGCAAGAGTTTAAAAAATCAATCGCTTATTGACGACCAAGATTATATTTTGAAGGAATTTTTGAAAGTTGTTGACGCCGAAAAGCCCGACGCGGTTATAATTGCGGGCGACGTTTACGATAGGAGTATACCGCCGGTTGATGCGGTAAATTTATTTGACGAAATTATTTTTAAAATTATTGAGCGCAAAATTCCCGTACTTTGTATAAGCGGCAACCACGACAGCGCGGCGCGTCTGAATTTCGGCAGCAGGCTTTTTGAACGTTCAAATTTTTTCATTGAGACTTTGCCGAATGAAAATCCAAAAACCGTTATTCTGAATGATAATTTTGGGGAGATTTATTTTTCGCTTATACCGTTTTTTGAGCCGGTGGAAATGCAAGATAAAATTTCAGCAGAAAAAATTGACGCGGACGCCGCCAACAAGTTTTATATTTCTGAAGCGCGCAAAAATGTTCCCGCCGGTAAACGCAGTGTTGCAGTTGCTCATTTGTTTGTAACGGGCGGCGCAGTTTCTGAATCCGAACGAAAATTTGTAGGCGCGGTTGAAAATGTCAGCGCGGCGAATTTTTCAGCTTACAACTACACCGCACTTGGACACTTGCACAAACCGCAAACGATGAAAAAAAACGATTACATTGTAAGATACAGCGGCTCATTACTAAAATATTCTTTTGACGAGGCAAATTACGATAAAGGCGTTACGCTTGTTGAAATTGGCGGCGGCGAAACTTCCTACCAACATATAAATTTAATTCCGCGCCGTGATGTTAGAGTTGTTGAAGGCACGATTGAAGAATTGCGAAAATCGCCGCGCACTGAAGATTATATTCACGCCAATTTAACTGACAAAAACCACGTCCTTAACGCAATGGAAAAACTTAGAAATGACGCCTTCCCAAATATTTTGAGTATAAAATTTACAGCCATTGAAAGGGAGCTTGAAACTTCCGGCGCGTTGGAACTGCGCGAGGATATTTCAGTACTTGAACAATTTGCAGATTTCTTTGAACATGAAACCGGCGAAAAATTGCAAGGCGAATATCGCTCCACAATGGAAAATTTTTTAAGGGATATAGGGTTAAGGATTAAGGATTAAGGATTAAGGGTTAAGGATTAAGGTCTAGTGAAAAATTCCTTAGTCTTTAGCCCTTAGCCCTTAAAAAGAGGTGAACGCTATGAAAAAATTTCTGACGGCACTGCTTATTTTTGCGTTGCCCGTTACAGCAGACGCCGTAACTTTGGAAGAAGCGGCAAAAATCGCACTTGAAAATAATCCCGGCTTGCAAAATACAGGTCGTTCAATCGAACTTGCCGAAAAAAATTTAACAATCGCGCAGGGCAATAAAGGCTTTTCAGTTACGGCGAGCGGCAGTGCAAGCGCGTCAAAAACTGAAGGCAACGATACCGGCGAAAGTCTTTCTGCAAGGCTGCGCGCCTCCATTCCAATTTATTCCGGCAAAAGGCTTGAATCTCAAATTGAATCTGCCAAAATTGGAATTGACATTTCAAAATTGGAATATTTGCAAGCGCAGGAAGATTTGATTTATAATGTGGCAATGGCTTATATTGACGCGCTGGAAAATTTGGAAAATACGCGCGTTTATTTGCAAACTGAAGAAAATCTTGCAGATCACGAAAAAAATATTGCCGCACAATATGACGCCGGAGCTAAGGCAAAAATTGATTTACTGCGCGCACAAGTCGAAACTGCCAACGCTCAACAAGACACGGCAAAATCGCACGCCGCTTACGAAGTTTCTTTAACGAATTTGGCAACTTTAATGGCGATTGATTCACTTACAAATTTGACTGTTGAACACGTTGCAACTTCAATGGAACTCGGCGACCTTCAAATTTACCTTGATAAAGCCGCCGTAAATCGCGCAGATTTAATCGCCGATAATTTAAGAATAGATCAGGGCGAATACGCGCTTGAAGTTGCCCGCGCCGGTAAACGCCCGACTATTTCGGCGGAAATTGGAGCGGGACTCGGTGCAAGTAATTCAGATTGGCACGCCACGCCCGACGCCTCCGCCGGTCTTTCGGCAAGCTGGAATATTTTTGACGGCAAAATTACCAAAAGTGAAATTCAAAAAGCTGAAATTGAAATGCAACAACTTGAACTCAAAATGCAAAGTGATTTAAATTCTGTGCAAGAAGAAGTTATAACTGCTTACAAAAATTTGAGAATTGCCTTGACGCGCCTTCGTACAACTAAAAAAGCCGTCGAACTTGCAGAGGAAGAACGCTACATTGCAGTTGAACGTTACCGCGCAGGCGAAGGGATTTTACTTGACGTTTTGGATGCTGAAGTTTCACTTGCAACGGCTAGAAAAAATCACGTAAGCGCAACTTATGACGTGGCGCGTTACAAATTTGCTTTATCGCACGCCGTCGGCGATACTTTAGCGGCTCTTCAATCTTAGTGTTGCAGTTACTATCACACTACCCCACTAAGTTACTATCACACTACCCCACTATCACACTATCACACTACCCCACTATCACACTATCACACTACAAAAGGCGGTGTTATTTTTGAAATGGAAAATTTTAATTGTCGTTTTATTCTTGATAAGCGCGGCAGTCGGTTACAAATTTTATTCAGATAAACTTGAGGAAGAAGCAACGCCGGCTTACGAAACCGAAAAAGTTGTACGAATGGATTTAACAAAAACCGTTTCCGCAACCGGCACAATTCAACCGAAAAACAGCGTCGAAGTTTCCAGTAAAATTACTGCACGAGTCAAAGAAATTCTTGTTGAAGAAAATCAACAGGTTACAGCGGGGCAAGTCGTGGCAATTCTGGACGGGCAAGACTACGAGGCAACCCGCGACCAAGCACAATTCACTTTGACAAATTATGAACAAAAATTGGCGCGCGTCAAACGCCTTTATAATATTGGCGCAAAATCAAAAGAAGAACTTGAAGACGCGCAGTACAATTACGACCGCGCAAAATCTGAACTTGAAAAAGCAGAATCAAACGTCAATGAAACTGTTATAACCGCGCCAATGGATGGAATTGTTGTAGGCGAGCCAATTTCCGCCGGTACTATGGCAGTTCAAGGCAACAGCAACCCTACAGTAATTTTGAGAATTGCAGATTTAAGCGAAAAACTTGTTAAGGCGAAAGTTGACGAAACTGACATTGGCAGCATTCGAGTTGGTGAACGCGCTCATTTTACCGTTGACGCTTACCCCGATGAAAGATTTTCTGCAACCGTTACAAAAATTTCTCAAACTGATACAAACAATTCTTGGGATTCAAGCTCAAGCAGTTCCAGTTCAAGCAGTTCAAATTCTGTAATTTATTACTATGTGACTTTCCACGCGCCCGACCCAAAAAATTTGTTACTGCCCGCAATGACTGCGCGCCTTGATATTATTGTCGGACAATCGACAAACGCCCTTTGCGTTCCAATAAGCGCAATTAAAACGGACGGGCAAGGCTCCTACGTCGAAAAAATTACTAAGGATGAACGCGGCAAGCCTACCGCCGAAAAAGTTTATCTTACTATTGGAATGTACGGTGAAGAATACGTTGAAGTTACAACCGATAAACTTAACGCCGGCGATGAAATTTCTGTAAGTTATCAAGCGGCAGAAAAGAAAACCAATTCAGGCACCGGCGGCGGCAATAATCGTCGCGGCGGTATGGGCGGACCTCCACCATTTTAAAGGCTAAAGATTAAGGGCTAAAGGCTAGGGGATTTTTTCCTTAGTCTTATTTTTTTTATTTGTTAAAATTTGATTAAAAATTGGAAGTATACCTTGACAATTCTAAATCGAGGAGGGGTATAATTATTATGTATAGGTATATGGATTTTTTGTAAGGAGTGATTTTTTATGGCTGCAGATTCAAAATCAGATTTAATCAGCAACGCCGAAAAAGCCGTGCTTGATATTGCAGAGGTAATCGGCGAAAAATTAAACGCTAAAGATGTTTCACTTGAAAAATTGAAAACTCAAATTACTGTCAGTGATATTACAAACGGCGGTAAAAAAGTTACAGGCGTATCATTGCCGGAAGATGCTTTTAATGACTTTGCAAAAAATATCGCCGCCAAAATCGATGCAACTTCAATCACAGAATACAAAAAAGACGGCTGGGCGGTACAAATCTATAATCAAATTGTAAATGCTCTTCAAACTATTAAACCCATAAAAAAAAGTGGCTATACTGTTACTTTTAATCCCATTGATTGGATTATGGAAGGCGTCGGCAATGTTTCAGCCGAAGTTACTTGGGGAAATTACACTGCAACTTTGACTTGGAAAAATTTCAGTGAAAAAACTTTGCAGGGATATTTTGACGCTTTAAGTCAATTTAACAAAGACGTCTGGAAAGAATTTAGAACTGCTTTATTGTCAGATTCTGTAAAAGTTTTCAAGGCTATTTACGGTATTGGAACTACAATGATTTCTGAAGTTTTCAGCAACAAAATTATTAAAAAAGCAACTAAATCTGAATTTTTAAATTACGTGAAAAAACTTGCGCCAAAAGATAAGGAACTTGCCAATCAAATTAAAGCGTTTGAAAATCTTAGCAAAAAATATACCGCCTTAAAAAATGCCGGTAACTTCACTTTTGATTCAAAGGCTAAAGATTTTTTGAAGGCTTGCAACGCTCTTGAATTAAGCTTGGGATTAACTGAAACTTCTCTTTCAGATGTCTATTCACTTAATCTCAATAACGAAACTAAAGGCAAAGTGATTGTTCCAATTTTTTATAAAAATACGATTGAAGAAACTGATTATCCAAATGCCGGAATTGTAACGATTGACGCCTCAAGCCACGCAGCAATTAAAATTACCGGCAATTCAAATTCAAATGTCATTTATGGCGGCAACGGCAAAGATACAATTTATGGTGGCGTAGGCAACGATTCTATTTGTGGCAACAACGGCAACGATAAACTTTTTGGAGATTCAGGCAACGATACTTTGAACGGCGGATTAGGTAACGATATATTGACCGGCGGCGCGGGTAATGACGTTTTTTACTACACAAACGGCGACGGCGCAGATGTTATTACGGACTACGCGGCGGGCGATAAAATTTACATTGACGGCGCAAATTCTGTTAGCAGTTCAATGAAAAATAACGATGCTACTTTCAAAATTGGCACGGGCAGTATCAAACTTCAAAAAGCTAAGGGCACAGAAATTACAATCGAATACAGCAACGGTAAATTTGAAAAATATCTCAATGGAAATTTAACGGAGTCGGGAACTATTGCAAATATTCCTGACGACGCTACATATTACAACGGACATTACTACAAAATTTATCAAGACGGTATGACGTGGAATGACGCCAAAACTTTTTGTGAAAATTTGGGCGGGCATTTGGCAGTTATAAATGACGCAGCAGAAAATTCAGCGTTGTTTACTTATATGAACTCTCAAGGTTATACCAGTGCGTACTTTGGTTTATCTGACGCAGAAAAAGAAGGCACTTGGAAATGGGTAAATGGTGATACTTTAACTTATACAAATTGGGCGAGCGGCGAACCTAATAACGAAGGCAGAAATGAAGATTACGGAATGTTTTATTGGAAATTTACTACCGGCAAATGGAATGACGGCAATTTCGGCGGAAGTACTAATAGAGGCGGCAATGCTTTTATTTGCGAATGGGACAATTCCAATGTTTCTGCCAAAACTGCTGAAATTTTTGAGGATAATAATTTTATTGACGATACAAATATTGATTCACTGCTTGATATTGATTCTGTTGGCGAAATTTCTTTTGGTACTTCAAACAACGCCCTCGCGCAGGATTCAGATAATAAAATTGACAACAACGCCGAAATAATATATTATTCCTCTAAATAAATTTTGGAGGTAGATATAATGCCTATGATGGATTTGACAAAATATGGAATTACCGGCACAACCGAAGTACTTTACAACCCAACTTACGAAGTGCTTTTCAACGAAGAAACTAAACCCGGACTTGAAGGATTCGACGTTGGACAGGAAACCGAACTCGGCGCAATTAACGTTATGACTGGCGAATTTACAGGACGCTCTCCTAAAGATAAATTCATTGTTTACGATGAAACTACAAAAGAAGGCGCGCCCGGCGAAATTTGGTGGACTTCCGACGAATACAAAAACGACAACAAAAAATGCTCCGTCGAAAGTTGGAAAGTTTTAAAGGACCTCGCGATTAAGGAACTTTCAAACAAAAAACTTTACGTTGTTGACGGATTCTGCGGCACTCACAAAGATACCCGCATGAAAATTCGTTTCATCATGGAAGTTGCATGGCAGGCGCACTTTGTTACCAATATGTTCATTCGCCCCAAAACTCAAGAAGAATTTGATCAAGAGCCGGATTTCGTAGTTTACAACGCGTCAAAGGCTAAAGTCGAAAATTGGAAAGAACTCGGCTTAAATTCCACAACCGCTGTTGTTTTCAACGTTACAAGCAAAGAACAAGTTATCATTAACACTTGGTACGGCGGCGAAATGAAAAAAGGTATGTTCAGCATGATGAACTACTTCCTGCCGCTTAAAGGTATTGCCGCTATGCACTGCTCCGCCAATACCGATATGAATCACGAAAACACCGCTATTTTCTTCGGACTTTCCGGCACGGGCAAAACTACCCTTTCAACAGATCCAAAACGTTTGCTTATTGGCGACGACGAGCACGGCTGGGACGATGCAGGCGTTTTCAATTTTGAAGGCGGTTGCTACGCTAAAGTTATCAATCTTGATCCCGTTGCCGAGCCGGATATTTACGGCGCAATCAGCCGCGACGCACTTTTGGAAAATGTTACCGTTGACAAAGACGGCAAAATTGATTTTTCAGATAAAAGCGTTACAGAAAATACCCGCGTAAGTTATCCTATTTACCACATTAAAAAAATCGTTCGCCCCGACAGTCACGGTCCGGCGGCTCAATCTGTTATCTTCCTTAGCGCAGATGCATTCGGCGTTTTGCCGCCCGTTTCAATTTTGACTCCTGAACAGACGAAATATTATTTCCTTAGCGGCTTTACTGCGAAATTGGCAGGTACTGAACGCGGAATTACTGAACCTACTCCTACTTTTAGCGCGTGCTTCGGTCAAGCGTTCCTTGAATTGCATCCTACAAAATACGCTGAAGAATTGGTAAAACGTATGGAAAAATCCGGCGCAAAAGCTTACCTCGTCAATACCGGCTGGAACGGCACAGGCAAACGCATTTCAATTAAAGATACGCGCGGAATTATCGACGCAATTTTGGGCGGCGCAATTAAAACCGCTCCTACAAAGAAATTGCCAATTTTCAACTTTGAAATTCCTACCGAACTTGAAGGCGTTGCTACAAATATTCTGGATCCTCGTGATACATACGCTGATAAAACTGAATGGGATAAAAAAGCTAACGACCTTGCAGCGCGTTTTATTAAAAACTTCCACAAATATGAATACAACGAAGCCGGAAAAGCTCTTGTTCCTGCAGGTCCGCAACTTTAATTAGGGATTAAGGATTAGGGGCTAAGGGCTAGGGAATAGCTTTTAGGCAAAAAAAGAACCGCTCCAATAGTTTGATAGTTGGATAGTGCGGTGGTGTGATAGTTTTTTACTACCCCACTACAACACTACCCCACTACCCCACTATAAAGGCGGTTTTTTAGTGTCAAAAATTTTAACGCAAATATTTATTTTCCAACTTCGCTAAAGTGCCGTCGTCTCTAATTTCAGCCAAAACAAAATTTATATAGTTCAAAAATTCTTGGTCGCCTTTCTGCATTAAAATTCCACAAGAATGAGTTGTAAAAGGCTTGTTAATCAGCGGCGCGGCTAAATTTTTATTCGCCCTAATGTATGCCAACGCTTCAACAATTTCAGTTATCATAATGTCAGCATTGCCCGCCGCAATTTGATTAGGTATTTCTGCATTTTCATTGAAAACAATCAGCGTTGCATTTTTCAAATTGGCGTGAGCAAATTTTTCATTCGTGCCGCCGGGATTTATCATAACTCTAACATTCGGCTTATCAATATCTGCAAGCGATTTAAATTTTTTGGCGTCCTTTTTCCTGCAAAGAATAGTTTTGCCGAACATTCCAACGCCGTAACCGTCAGACATTGCCAAAACTTTTGCACGGGCGTAATTTCTTGAAATTCCACAAAGTGCAATATCAAATTTTCCCGCCAAAGTGTCAGCCGTTAAAGTACTCCACGTCGTAGGAACATATTCAATTTGCACGCCCAAAGAATCAGCAATAATCTTTGAAAGTTCGGCGTCAATGCCTTCATATTCGCCGTTGGAGTTTAAATAGGACATTGGGCGATAATCGCCTGTTGTACCAATTCTGATTGTGCCGCGCTGTGCAATTTCTTCAAGGTGTCCTGCCTCTGCACTGCCAAAAATTAAAAGCGTCGCGCAGATTATTAAAATTTTTTTCAGCAAAATTAAAACCTCCTTACAAACCAAAAAGCGCGTCAGCAAATTCTTTGGCGTTGAACGGGCGTAAATCGTCAAGACCTTCGCCTACGCCTACCCATTTAACGGGAATATTTAACTCTTCCTTAATCCCGATAATCATACCGCCTTTAGCCGTGCCGTCCAATTTCGTCAAAACAATTCCGGTAATATCTGCGGACTTTGAAAATAATTCGGCTTGACGAAGTGCATTTTGCCCGGTCGTGGCGTCAAGTACCAATAAAACTTCGTGCGGTGCGCCGCTAATTCCTTTGCCGATAATTCGGTTGATTTTTTTCAGCTCTTCCATAAGATTGAATTTATTTTGCAGGCGTCCCGCCGTGTCAACTATTAAAACGTCGATATTTTTTGCAACGGCGGAGCGGGCGGCGTCAAGTGCAACTGATGAAGGATTTGAGCCTTCACTGTGCTTGATAATTTCCGCGCCTGTACGCTGCGCCCAAACTTCCAACTGATCAATCGCTCCTGCGCGAAAAGTATCAGCGGCGGCTACCATAACTTTTTTGCCTTGCTCGGAATAATACGCGCTCAATTTTCCGATGGTCGTAGTTTTGCCCGCGCCATTAACGCCTATCATTAAAATAACGTGCGGCGGCGTCAAATTTACCGCGTCGCCTTCTTCTTCAATTAAAAGTTCGCGTATCTGGTTAGACAAAAATATTTTTACGTCCATTGGCGAATTTATTTCAGCCTTGCGAATACCTTTACGCAGATTTTCCATAAGTTTTTCTGTGGTTTTAGTTCCAACGTCTGACATTATCAAGGTTTCTTCCAGTTCCTCCAAAAGTTCCTCGTCAATTTTCGTGCTGCTGTTTAAAAGTGAATCAATTTTATCTGCAAGTTTTTCGCGTGTCTTCGCTAATCCTGCTTTTAATTTGTCAAAAAATCCCATTTTCAAAATTCCTTTCTCAAATATTGCTACACTATTTTATAACATTTCAGCCAATAAAAAAAGCCGCCGGATTTTTTCTGGCGACTTGAAGAATTTTTATCAGTAAATAACCTGTTCAACGCCGAACCATTGCGCCGCGTCATTCCATTTAAAGCGAAATTCACCTTGATTTATTATTTGTCCCATATCTGAATAATTTTTGTAAGTAACTATGATTGTATCATTTTGAAATTTAGGTTCATCATAATCAACGCCGCCGCGCTGCTTATAAGCTATGTGACCTCCAAAATATGTTTGTGCTATTTTTTCGCAGTCAATATAACTAACCCATTTGCCGTCTTTTTGTCGACCTATGATATTAAAATTTTTATATCCAGAAAAAAGCCATATATTGTAAAGCGTAATTCCGGAATCAGTGTTAATTTTAAAAATATGTTGATAAGTGGTTACAGTTTCTATTACGTAATTATTTTTTCCGCCAAATTTAATATATCTTTCATCATGATTGTACTTACAATAAAGCGCGTCTTCACCATCACCCCAGCGAGCAGTTCCTTTAGTGTAAGTTTTATCAACCTCGCCAACGATAAATCTAGAACTATAATGTTCCGAACGTGCTTTACCGTCATTAGATGATGTTCCTGTTACAATTAAACCGTGAATTTGTGCTTGAATTGGAAAACCAATTTGACCAATTTCAACCGGCTTAGAAAATTTCATTGCGAAACAACTTTGAGCCATAAAAATTAACGAAAACATAAACGCCACTAAAAATTTTCCAACTTTCAACTGAAAAACTCCCTTCAAAACAAATTTTTAATACATTTCGGCGCAAAAAGTTATAAACCTGCAGAGCGTGAACTTTTTCGTATAAGCTTAAATTGTCGATAAAAATTGCGGCAGTTGTAAAGCCGTGCTATAATCGACTGGTAAAAAATTTTAAGGAGAGACCTTGATGAAAGAATTACTTTTGGGAAACAAAGCCATTGCACGCGGCTTGTATGAAGCGGGCGTTTGTTTTGTTTCGAGTTATCCCGGCACGCCGTCAACAGAAATTACAGAAGAGGCGGCGAAGTTTGACGAAATTTACTGCGAATGGGCACCGAATGAAAAAGTAGCAATGGAGTCAGCATTTGGCGCGAGTTTGGCAGGCAGACGCGCTTTTTGCGGACAAAAACACGTTGGCTTGAATGTTGCCGCAGATCCGCTTTTTACAATGTCTTATACAGGCGTCAACGCGGGCTTGGTTGTAGTTGTTGCTGATGATGCAGGTATGCACTCTTCGCAAAACGAACAGGACAGCCGCCACTACGCAATAGCCGCAAAAGTTCCAATGTTGGAGCCGTCAAATTCTGCGGAGGCGTTGGAATTTACAAAACTTGCTTACGAAATTTCCGAGCTTTTCGATACGCCCGTTATAATAAAAATGTGTACCCGCGTGGCACATTCTCAATCAGTGGTGGAAATTGGCGAGCGTCAAGTTCCCGAAAAAACCTACGAAAAAGATATTGCAAAATATGTAATGATGCCCGGCAACGCCAAAAAGCGTCATCCCGTTGTTGAAGCGCGTACAAAAAATTTGATTGAGTACGCAGAAAAAACGCCGCTCAATCGTGAAGAAATTTTTTCAGACGAAATTGGAATTATAACCTCTTCGACAAGTTATCAGTACGTCAAGGAAGTTTTCGGCGATACTGTCAGCGTTTTAAAATTGGGAATGATAAACCCGTTGCCGCCGCAAATGATTAAAAATTTCGCCGACAAAGTCAAAAAATTGTACGTGGTTGAAGAACTTGACGACGTTATAGAAAGTTTTGTTAAGACGTTGGGAATTGCCGTTGAAGGTAAAAGCATTTTGCCGAACATTGACGAATTTTCGCAGAATTTAATTGCAAAGGCGTTTGGCAAAGAAATTTCTGAAGGCGTAACACTTGAAGATAATATTCCCGGGCGTCCGCCGGTAATGTGCGCGGGCTGTCCTCATCGCGGCTTGTTTTACTCTCTCAAAAAAAGAAATTGTACAGTTTTGGGCGATATTGGCTGCTACACTTTGGGCGCAGTGCCGCCGCTTTCCACGATTGAATTAACTTTGTGCATGGGCGCGTCGATTGGCGCAACGCACGGCTTTAATAAAATGCTCGGCGAAAAATCCGAAGGTAAAACCGTTGCAGTTATCGGCGATTCAACTTTTATGCACTCTGGAATGACGGGACTTGCAAACGTTGCCTACAATCAATCTAACTCCACTGTAATTATTTTGGACAATTCAATTACAGGAATGACGGGGCATCAGCAGAATCCTACAACCGGCTACAATATCAAAGGCGACCCCGCCGGAAAAATTAACCTTGAGGCGTTGGTTAAAGCTATGGGGATTAACCGCGTGCGCGTTGTTGATCCGTACAATCTCAAAGAATGTGACGCCGCAATTAAGGAAGAATTAGCCGCGCCTGAACCTTCAGTTATAATTTCGCGCAGACCGTGCGCCTTGTTGAAGTACGTTAAACATAATCCGCCGCTGAAAGTTAATTCTGAAAAATGTATCGGCTGTAAATCTTGTATGAAAATCGGCTGCCCCGCAATTTCTATGAAGGACGGCAAGGCAACGATTGACGCCACGCAGTGCGTAGGTTGCGGCGTCTGCAGTCAACTTTGTCCCAAAAAAGCTTTTGAACAACAATGAGCAACCTTAAAGAATTAATAGCCGAACTTTGCCCCGACGGTGTAGAATTTAAAAAATTGGGCGATATTACAGAAATTTCTGCCGGCGGTGATGTTCCAAAAGATAGATTTTCTAAAAGCAAAGATTCAAAATATAATATTCCTGTTGTTAGTAATGGCGTTGGAGATAACGCAATATTAGGTTTTACAGACATAGCCAAAATTTCAAAACCGGCTGTAACAGTTGCTGCACGCGGAACAATAGGCCGGGCTGAATATAGGAATTATGAATATTTTCCTGTTGTTAGGTTATTAACAATAATTCCGATTGATTCTAATTTTTTAAATACAAAATTTCTTTATTATTGTTTGCAAGGTAAAAAATATAAATTGCCTGTAAGTGGAATCCCACAGCTCACAATTCCAAAAATGTTAGAAATAAAAATACCTGTGCCACCGTTGCCTGTTCAAGCTGAAATTGTGCGTATATTGGATAAATTCACAGAACTTATATCAATACTTACAGCAGAGCTTACAGCGCGAAAAAAGCAATATGAATATTATCGGGACAAACTTTTGACATTTACCGAACTGAAAATTTGAGGAGATGAAAATTTTAATGGAGACAAAAAATATAATAATCGTCGGAGTGGGCGGGCAAGGTTCACTTTTGGCGAGTAAAATTTTGGGACACTTGCTTTTAAATCAAGGCTACGATGTGAAAGTTTCTGAAGTGCACGGAATGAGCCAACGCGGCGGCAGTGTTATAACTTACGTGCGTTTTGGCGACAAAGTTTATTCGCCGGTTGTCGATAAGGGCGAAGCGGATTTTATTGTTTCGTTTGAAATTTTGGAAACTGCGCGATGGCTTGACTGTTTGAAAGACGGCGGACAAATTGTAACCAACACTCAACAAATTGATCCAATGCCGGTAATTATCGGCGCGGCTGCTTATCCTGAAAATCTTGTCGAGAAAATGCGCGCCAAAGGTTTAAAAGTTGACGCCATGGATTGTTTATCGCTTGCAAGGCAGGCGGGCAGTCAAAAAGCCGTGAATATAGTTTTACTCGGCAGATTGTCACATTACTTTGATATTCCGGAGGAAGCGTGGCAAGAATCTTTAAAAGCTAACGTGCCGCCGAAATTTTTGGAACTGAATCAAAAAGCGTTTGAACTCGGCAAGCATTTTGAAGAATAAAAAAAATTGTCGCGCAGTCTTGCCTTTGCCGCCGAAAAATTATATTATTGTAAAAAATTTTGGGAGGCAGGTTGTTATGGTGAAGAAAAAATTAGCCGTTGCTGTTTTGGGTGCGTTAATGTTCAGCCCCGCAATTTTGCCGCCAAATAATTTTTTGCCCGCGCCTGTAGTTTTTGCTGAAATGCGCACGATTGAGGCGGACGGCTACTACATTATGGGCGATGACTTGGAAGAAAATCAAGGCGTAGCAAAGGAACGCGCCCGCGAAGACGCAAAACGCGCCGCAAGTGAAAAAGTCGGCGTATTTATTGAAAGTATTTCTGAAGTTAAAAATAGCGAGCTTACCCGCGACGAAATTCGGACTATTTCCGCCAATATATTAAAAGTTATCAGTGCGCCCGTTATGCCCGAAGTTTCCGGCGAATCAATTAAATTCCATTGTCATATTACCGTTACTGTTGATACTTCAAACGTTACGGATCAATTACTTCAAGACAGGCAAAAACTGGATGAACTTTTACGCCAAAACAAGGAACAAGCCGCCGAAATTGACAGACTCAACGCCGAAATTAAAAATCTGCGCGACAAATTTAAAAATGCTTCCGAAAGTGAACGCGCCGAAATTAACGCTAAAGTTCGCCGCAATGAAGAACAATTTACTGCCGCACAATGGAACAACAAAGGCTTGGAATTTTACAACTCCGGCGAATACAATAAGGCGATTGAATGCTTAAACAAAGCTATTGAACTTAACCCCGCGCTTGATATGGCTTTTTGTAATCTCGGCGCAACTTACAACTTGCTTGGCAATTACGAAAAAGCCGCCGAATATCTGAACGAAGCGGTAAAATTAAATTCTCAAAATGATTTTGCGTGGAATAATCTCGGCTTGCTGTACAAACAACAGGGCAAATATAATCAAGCCGTCGAATACTATAACACAGCATTAGAATTAAACCCAAAAAATAGCGTTGCTTGGTACAATCTTGCACTTACGTATAATTCACTTGGTAACTATCATCAAGCCGTCGACTGCTACGAAGAAGCCGTAAAATTGAATCCCAATGATTCTGTCATTTGGAATAATTTTGGCTTTGCGTATCGTAAACTTAACCAATACGATAAAGCTATTGAATGTTACAAAAAATCTGTTGAATTAAATCCTAAATACGATAACGCGTGGAGTAATTTGGGCGCGGCGTATTTTTATTCAGAAAACTATCAAAAGGCGTTGGAGTGTTTCAATAAAGCTCTTGAATTAAATCCCGATAAGCCAAATTATCAAAAATGGCGTGAAAATACATTGGCGAAAATGAATTAAAAAATTTTGGAGGTAGATTGTTTTGCTGAAGAAAAAATTAGCTGTGGCAGTTTTGGGCGCGTTAATTTTCAGCCCTGCAATTTTGCCGCCAAATAATTTTTTGCCTGCGTCGGTAGTTTGCGCAGAAGTTAAAACGATTGAGGCGGACGGCTACTACATACATTATGGGCGACGGCACGGAAGAAAATCAAGGCGTTGCAAAGGAACGCGCCCGCGCAGACGCCAAACGCGCCGCCAGTGAGCAGGCTTGCACTTTTATTGAAAGTATTTCTGAAATAAAGAATAATAATCTGACACGCGACGAAATTTATACCATTTCAGCCATCATTTTGAAAGTTATCAGCGACCCCGTTAATCTCGAAATTTCCGGCGGCTCGGTTATGTTTCGCTGTCATATTACCGCTGTTGTTGACACTTCAAACGTTGAAAAATTTTTGCAGGATAGACAAAAACTTAATGAGGCAACCCGCCAAAATAACGAACTGCGCGCAGAAAATGAACGCCTTCAATTTGAAATAAATAATCTGAATAAAAAATTTGCTGCCGCCTCCGCCGAAGAGAAAAAAGAAATTAAAGCCGAAATAAAACGCAATGAAGAACAATTTACAGCTATACAATGGATTGAAAAAGGCGATGGTTATTATCGTGAAGCTATTGTACATTATCTAGATGCTCTTTGGGTGGATTTATTTGAGGATTTGGCTACGACCACTGAAAAAAGTACTCCTCCTTCTGAAAATTATGATGCGGCTATTGAAAATTACAATAAAGCTATTGAATGTTACCATAAGGCGATAAAATTAAATCCAAACAACGGCTATGTTTATGAGGAATTGGGGGATGCTCATAAATCTTTAGGCGAATGTTATTACCGAAAGACTATCGAATATTTAAACAAGATGATAAAATTAAATCCAAACAATGACTATGATTGGTATATTATGGGAAATGTTTATATTGATATTAGGCAATATAACAAAGCTATTGAATGTTATGATAAAGCTTTAGAATTAAATCCTAAGAATAGACTTTATAGACACTTTAAGCGGACAAAATGAAATAGTTCATATTTCTAAAATAAAAAATTTAAAGGAGCTGAAGTTTTAATGTTGTTGAAAAAAACAAAAATCATCTGCACGCAAGGACCGGCAACCGACGCGCCCGGCGTAGTCGAAAAACTCATTGAAAACGGTATGAACTGCGCAAGATTCAATTTTTCACACGGCGACCACGCAGGACACAAAATGCGTATTGACGCAGTACGCGCCGCCGCCCAAAAAATGAATCGTGTTGTAGCTTTAATGCTTGACACAAAAGGTCCCGAAATGCGCTTGGGCGAATTTGCAGCGGGCGAAGTCCAACTTGTTGCAGGTAATAAATTCACTTTGACAAATGACGACACGCCCGGCGATGAAACACATTGCGCAGTAAGTCACAAAAAACTTTATGAAGAAGTTGTTGTCGGCGAAAAACTTTTGCTTAGCGACGGGCTTGTTGAACTTAGAATTGACGAAATTAAGGGCAAAGATATTATTACCACAATTTTAAATTCCGGCAAAATGAGTACAAGAAAACGCGTAGCCGCGCCCGGAGCAACTTTAAGCCTTCCCGCAATTTCCGAACAGGACGAAAAAGATATTATTTTTGGCGTCGAAAACGATATGGACTTTGTGGCGGCAAGTTTCATACAGCGTGCCTCCGACGTCGAAGAAATCAGAAAATTAATTGCACGTCATCACGGGCATATGGAAATTATCCCCAAAATTGAAAACCTTGCAGGCGTTCAAAATATCGATGATATTATTGAAGTTTCCGACGGTATTATGGTTGCACGCGGCGATTTGGGCGTTGAAATTCCGGCTGAAGATGTTCCCGTTATTCAAAAAGAAATTATCAAAAAATGCAACGACGCCGGAAAACCCGTTATCGTTGCAACACAAATGCTTGAATCTATGACAATGAATCCGCGCCCCACTCGCGCAGAAGTTTCTGACGTAGGCAACGCAATTTGGGACGGTGCGGACGTTATAATGTTGAGCGGCGAAACTGCAAGCGGCAAATATCCGGTTGAAGCGGTTGCAACCATGACGAAAATTGCACAGCGCGTAGAAAAAGCCCTTTCCTACAAACAAATTTTTGAAGAAAAAGGCGTACACAGAAAATATTCACAAACTGACGCCATTGCTCATGCAACTGTCCAGCTTGCTTACGAACTCAACGCCTCCGCAGTCATTACACCGACTAAATCCGGCTACACTACAAAAATTGTTTCAAAGTATCGCCCTCAAGCGGTTATCGTTGCATTTGCGCCCAATCAAGTTATAGCGCGTCATTTGGCGTTACGTTGGGGCGTTTTCGTTGTTCCTGAAACTCCGTGGCTTAATCAAGATGAAATGTTTGACTACGTTACAAAGGTTGCACTTGAAAATGGATTCGTCAAAAAAGGCGATGTTACCGTTATTACAAGCGGCTTGAAATACGGCGCGGGCGGTACAAGCGCAATTCAACTTCACACCATTGAGTAGTGCGATAGTTGGGTAGTGGGATAGTGGAATAGTTTTTACTACCACACTACCACACCATAACACTACCACACTAAAAAGGAGGTTACGCGGTCGGAGCAATTCTGACCGCTTTTTTTATGAAGAAAATTTTTTTACTGATAATTTTAATGTTGACTGTCAGCGGTTGCGGCGGCAAAGTTGACGACGGCAAATTAAAAATCGTCACGTCATTTTATCCGATTTACCTTGAAACGATTAACATTGTCGGCGATACTGAAGGCGTGGAAGTTATAAATTTGACTAAGCCGCAAACAGGTTGTCTTCACGATTACCAACTTACAACCGAAGATATGAAAACACTTGAAACGGCTGATATTTTTGTCGTGAACGGTTTGGGAATGGAAAATTTTTTGGACAAGGTTACAAAGAATTTGAAAATTGTTAATGCGTCGTATTCTGAAGAAATTTATGTACTCAAAAACGGCGAAAAAATTAACCCGCACGTTTGGTTGAGTATAACCTATGCAATGCAACAAGTTTTGGCGATTCAACGTCAACTTTGCGAGCTTGACCCCGCGCACGCCGAAAATTACAAGAAAAACGCGCTGAATTATTTGAATGAACTTTCAGCCCTGCGCGACGAAATGCACTTTGCGCTGGATAATTTGCCGAACAAAGATATTGTAACTTTCCATGAAGCATTCCCGTACTTTGCGGCAGAATTTAAATTGAACATTGCCGCCGTTATCGAACGTGAACCCGGCACTGAACCAACGCCGCAAGAATTGACCGACACTATTAAAATTGTAAATGAATTGCCGGTAAAAGTTTTGTTTACCGAGCCGCAATATTCGCCAAAAGCCGCCGAAACTATCGCACGTGAAACCGGCGCAAAAATTTTTACTCTCGACCCAATCACGACCGGCGAAACTAAACTTGAAAATATAAATGACTATCAAAATAAAATGCGCCAAAATATGAAAACTTTGATTGAGGCGTTGCAATAAATTTTTTTGGCGGCAAGTTAAGCCGCTTTTTTTGTTACAATAAAAACTTTCTAACTTTTATGAGCAAGGCGCAGTAAAATTCTTGTGATTCTTACGCCGTCCACTTCCTCAACGTAAAAAGTATTTCCATCGAACGAGGCAGTTTGTCCGACGCGCGGCTCCCCGCCGATTCTGTCATAAAGCCAGCCGCCTATTGTGTCAACGTCTTCATCGTCAATTTTTATATCAAATTCATCTTCCAAATCTTCAAGTAACATTTTGCCGTCAATCGAAAAAAGATTTTCGTCGCGCTTTTCGACTTCGGAGCGTTCCTCATCAAATTCATCTTGAATATCGCCGACCAGTTCCTCAACAATATCTTCAATCGTAACCATGCCGGAAGTGCCGCCGTATTCGTCAACAACTATTGCCAACTGCGAACGGTTTTTTTGCATCATTTTCAAAAGTACGCTAACATCCATACTTTCAGGCACAACGAAAACTTTTCTTGCAAGTTTTGTTAAATTCGGCTTAAGTTTTTTATCGCCGGAAAGTCGCCACGAAATTAAATCCTTGACGTGCAAAAATCCTATAATATGATCTTTATCCTCGTTGCAAATTGGATAGCGCGTCATTTGTTCCTCAAGCATTGTTTGAAGATTTTCTTCATAAGTTTTATTTGTGTACAGGCAAACCATATCCGTACGCGGAACCATAATTTCACGTACGCTTAATTCTGTAAAGTCAAAAACGTTATCGACAAAGTCAACTTCAGTATCGTCAACCAGTCCTTGCTTGTGGCTTTCTTCCATAAGCAGTCTGATTTCTTCAGGATTGTGTGCAACTTCGCCTTCGCCGCTTGCCTGTAAGCCCAAATGTTTCGATACAAAAGTTGCCGTAACGTTCAGCATAATTACGAAAGGATACATAACTTTCCAGAAAATCAACATTGGCAGGGCGATTGACAGCAAAATTTTTTCGGTACTTGCAATAGCCATTGATTTTGGCGTTAATTCGCCTAAAATGATATGTGCTGAAGTTATCAAGCTGAACGCAAGCGCAAACGAAATTGTATGTTCAAGCGTTTCGCCTAAGCCGAGCGATTGAGTCAGCGGCTTTATTAATTCTGCCACGAACGGTTCACCGACCCAACCTAAGCCGAGTGAGGCTAAAGTTATTCCAAGTTGAGTAACTGAAAGTGCTTCGTCAAGTTCGTCGGTTAATTTTTTGGCGTAAACGGCGCGCTTGTTTCCTTCCTGTATCAAAGTTTCAAGTCTTGACGGGCGCATTTTTACGCAACAAAATTCTGCCGCCACGAAAAAGCCGTTCATTGCAATTAAAAACGCCACCAACAAAAAATTTAGTAATATAGGGACAACGTCCATTAAAAATTTCTCCTTCATTAAATTTTAGAAAAGTATTATATCACAAAGGAGCTAACCAAATGAATTTAATTTTGCCGAAAGAAATTTTTAGTAAGGTAATGCGCGCGGTTGTCGAATTTGATATGATTCAAGACGGCGATAAAATTTTAATAGGACTTTCCGGCGGTAAAGACAGTCAACTTTTGGCGTACGCGCTGGCAACTTTGAAACAACGTACCGCAAAAAAATTTGAACTTGCCGCAATTACAATCAATCCTAACTTTGACAAAGATTTTAATTCAAATGCCGAAAATCTGAAAAACTTTTGCGCAGATTTAGAAATTCCATATCAAATTCACGAAGTCGATATTTTTTCTGTGATTCAATCAAGCAATAAAAACCCGTGCTTTACCTGCGCGTATTTTCGCCGCGCCGCCATTAATCGTATCGCAAAAGAAATTGGCGCAAATAAAGTAGCCTATGCACACCATCTTGACGACGCCGTAGAAACTTTTTTTATGAGTTTACTTTCAAGCGGGCAACTTACGGTTTTCACGCCAAAAACTTTTCTTAGCCGCACAAATATCACTGTCATTCGCCCCCTCGTATATCTGCGCGAGTATCAAATTTCAAGCTTCGTAAACAAAAAAATTTTTAATATCGTAAAATCGCCGTGCCCAATCGACGGCAAAACTAACCGCCAAAACATAAAAAATTTAATAATTGAACTCGGCAAAAGTTTTCCGGATTTATTTGAACATTTGGCGGCGGCAATGCGTGAAAGTTCAATCGGTGAACTTTGGAGCGCGCCAAAAACTCAAGCCGAAATGAGGCAAATTTATTTTTCGTACGTCAATAAAAATTATTCAATGTAGTATTCGATAATTAAAATTTCAGGATTTTTATTTAAGTCAATTTCAGTTTCATCTTCAAGGCGAACAACCGGCAACGATGCATAATCTTTTGGAAAGAAAATAACTTTGCCCTTGCGCCCGTCATTCAATGTAACCGCCGAGCCTATCAAATGGTCTTTCAATTCGGTTATGAACGGCATGCAAACAAACGGGTCGTAATGTGCGTATTGTTCCTTTGCCAAAAGTCTCAAGGCGTCAAAAGGCGTTTTCTTGACGAATCCCGGACGCTCCGCCATTAATCTGTCATAAGCATCAGCAACGGCAACAATTTTTGAAAAGGGATGCATATCCTTACCGCGTATCCCCATAGGAAAACCCGTACCGTTCATATATTCGTGGTGTTGAAAAACAATCGTAGGAATTGGCTCCTCAAAATTAAAACCTTGTACCAAATTTCGCCCGCTTTGAGGGTGTGTCCTGTAAAGTTGCATTTCCACACCTTCCAAGTCGGCGGGGTGTTTCAGTAAAAATTGCGCCGGAAATCTGTATTTGCCTATATCGTGAAGAAAAGCCGCCGTTACAATAGTTTTTATTTCTTCCCATTCCAATTTCATCCACTTTGCAATTATCCCCGCAAAAATCGCCACGCGCTCGCCGTGATAGTAAAGCTCCGGCGTCGAATTGCTTAAACTGAAAAGAAAATTTATTGACGCGGGATTATCTGCAAGCGGTAAAATTTTGGCTGCAAGAAACGCAACGGCAGTTTTAATTTCGCCCTCATTTTTTATTTCTTCAAAAATTTTTTTGGCAAGTTTTGCAAGTTTTTCAAATTCACGTGTGAAAGAAGAAGTTTTACTTTTCAGCGATATTGCCTGTTGATAAAGCTTGCTCAAGTCAAATTCGTCTTTAACTTGTATCTTTGGAACTTGTAAATTTTTTAAAATTAAAATATGCTTGTTTGTAAGTACGGTATTTGCCAAAAGTATAACGATACATTCAGAATTTATGACACTTTGCGCAACAATCATTCCCGGCTTCAGCTTTTCTACTTCAACAGCTTTCAAAATTAAGACCTCCCAAAAAACTGCAAAAAATATTTTAAAGTATAATTCAAATGATAAAAAATTACAATTTTAAGACTTAAAAATTTTTCTTGACAATAAAAAGTTTTGCGGTTATAATACGGCTTGTGTTGAAAGACATGGGGTTATAGCTCAGTTGGTTAGAGTGCCTCGTTGACATCGAGGAGGTCGCAGATTCGAGTTCTGCTAGCCCCACCATTTTTTTTTGCCTATAGAGGGAGTAAACGGTTGGAAATGTAAGGCACTCCTAAAAAATTAATGGCATCATTGCTACAAGTAGAAATATTTGTAGGGCTGTCGTCAACCAGCCGTACGCGGTGACGCAAGCTAACTGCAAGTTTCAATGGAACAGTTGACAGATTCGAGTTCTGCTCACTTAACTCAGTTGGTAGAGTATCTCCGTCACATGGAGGAAGCCGCGGGTTCGAGTCCCTCAGTGAGCACCAACTTTGAAAATTTTTTACGAACTGAAATAAATATGGTATAATCACTTCAACGAATTTAAAAAATTGAGGTGATTTTTTTATGGAGTACAGGCGAATATTTGCGCTCGGCGATATTCACGGACGTTTTGACAGATTGTCTTCAGTTTTCAACAAAATCCAATTTGACGCCGAAAAAGATTTTTTAATTTTGCTTGGCGATTATATCGACAGGGGCAACGAAAATTTACACTGCCTTCAATGGGCAATGAAAATGAGCGAATTTAAAAACGTCGTGGTTTTACGCGGCAACCATGAACAAATGATGCTGTATTATTATCTGCTCGGAACTTTTGAATCAACAATTTGGCTGCCGAACGGCGGCAACCGCACTAAGGCAGAAATTGACGCATGGTGTAAAACTAATCCTGAATTTTTGAAACAGGCGTTGGTTTTTATCAACGAACGCCCGCTTTATCACAAAATGACAATCAACGGCAAGGAATATATTTTTGTACACGCGGGATTGAAACCGAATGTGCCGCTTGAAAAGCAAACTGATGAATCGCTGCTTTGGATACGTGAAGAATTTTATAACGATTATGACGGCGCGGCAGAGGTAGTTTGCGGACACACGCCGACGCCGTATTTGGGCGAACTTAAAGGGCTTGAAGACAGGGACCCGTATTTTCCCGTGCGCTTGCCGAATAAAATTACTTTGATGGATACCGGCTCTTTTTTGCGGGAAGGCAGAATTTCTTGTATTGACGTTTTGACAGGGCGAATTTGGCAAAGTACTAAGGATTAGGGGTTAAGGGTTAAGGATTAAGGGAGGAATTTTCAATGATAAAAATAGTTTTGTCAGATATTGACGGCACATTTTTAAAAAATGATAAAAGTATACCGGAATTGCACGCAACGGCGGCAAAAATGCTCCTCGCGCAGAATAAAAAATTTGCGCTTGTATCTGCGCGAATGCCGGAAGCAATTTACCCGATAACCGACGAAATAGGCTTGCCGCGTATACCGGTAATAAGTTACAGCGGCGCGCTTGTTTTAACTGAAACTGAAGAAATTTTGTATGATAAAAAAATGACGCTTGACGATACAAAAAATATTTTGGCGGCGATTGAGAGCGGCTGGAAAGATATTGCTGTAAATTATTACACCGGACGCAAATGGTACGTCCGCGAAATTGACATTGAAAATAAATATGTACAGTACGAAATAAAAGTTACACAAGCACCAACAACACCGGCAAATTTTGAAAATTTAATCGCCGAAAATATTTTGCCGAATAAAATTTTGATAATGTGTGAGCCGCCAATTTGTGAAGAAATGGAAAGGGAACTCGGCGCGCAGTTTAAAAATTTGAATGTGGTAAGATCTGCGCGACATTTGCTTGAAATTATGGATAAAACAGTTTCAAAGGCAACGGGAATTGAAATTCTTTTGAAACATTATGATATTAAAGTTGAAGAGGCTGTGGCGTTCGGCGATAACTACAACGATATTGAAATGTTACAGTATATCCCGCAAAGTGTGGCAATGAAAAACGCACCGCCCGCAATTCAGAAAATCGCAAGTGCCGTTACTGATTCAAATGAAGACAGCGGAATTTATACCTACTTGAAAAAAATTAACGTGATTTAAAAATTTTTTCAAACTAAAAAAGGCAGCGGGGAAATTTATCCCTACTGCCTTTTTACTTTTGCCTACTGCCTAAAAAAATTATCTCTTCATATTGACGATAGTTTCAAGCATTTCATCGCCAACAGTAATAATCTTTGAGTTAGATTGGAAACCGCGTTGAGTAATAATCATTTCGGCAAGTTCATTAGCCAAATCGACGTTTGACATTTCCAAAGATGAAGGCGTAACCGAAAGACCAAGAGCGTCAACAGTTTTAATATTCGGCTGTCCGGAGTTGTTGGATTCTTGATAAAGGCTTGTACCAACTTTGCTTAAACCGGCGGAGTTGACAAACTGCGCGACGGCAATTTGAGCTTCAGTACGAAGTACGCCGTTTGAATAAGTGCCCGTGATAATGCCGGAGGCGTCGAATTGAACTGATTGTAAAACGCCGTAAGCGTTGCCGTCTGTAATGCCGTAAACAGTGGTATTGCCGGCGTATTGAGTAACCGCGTCATAGCCGATTGAAGAAGTTGACGGTGACGCACCGTTACCATCTGAATAAACGTTGTAAAGTGAAGAGCCGGAAGTTGCGGCTGCGCTGTATGTGCCGTCTTCATTGAAATAAATATAGGAAGGAGAGCCGCCGGTCGGGTTGCCGGTTGAGTCGTCAAGAATAACATTCAAGTAACCGGCAGTAGTTGAGCCGTCAGTTTCAGTTTGTGTGAAATGATAAGTAGGACCTGCTTGCCCTTCGCCCGGAGCCATATAAACTCTCCAGCGGTTATCCCATTTAACTTGGTCAGCGTCAACAGTTTGAGTTGTGCCGTCAGCAAGCGTATAACTGTATTGCAATACGCCGTCATCGTTATAAACTTTAACAAGTGTATCATAGTTAATTCTGTTGCCGTCTTCGTCAACCACGCGCGCAAGGGCTAAGGCGTCAGAATTTATATTTGTGTCGTCGCTGTTTCTGTCTTTGTCTATTAGAACTGTAACTGCGTGCGCCAGACCTTCAGAATCGTAAACAGTAATAACGGTTGTAATTGGTACACTGTGATTTCTTTCATAAAAGCCGCTTGTAACTTTTTGAGTGGAGCCGTCGCTCAAAGTCAAAGTTGCCGCGATAATGTTTGTACCGTCAACATTAACCGTGTTGAATACATCTTGGTTAATTGCGTAAGTGCCGTTTGTAACAGTTTCAACAGTGCCGTCCGTGTAGTAAACTTTAACGGTATTTCCGGCGTTATAGCTTACTGAAGCAGGATAAACATAAGCTTGACTTGAATCTCTTACAGTAATTTTTGTAACTGTGGCGTCGGAGCTGTTTTCCATTGTTGTTGCGTCATAGTAGCTTGTATCTGAAAGGGTTGCACCAATTTCAAAAGTTTGCCCTGCAGATACGTCTAAAGTTTGAGTGGTGCCGTTTGACAAAGTTATAGTAACGGACTGGTCGCCGTCAATCGTTGTAATTGTAGTGCTTAAATTGTAGTCAATTCTTGCGATTGTGATACCGTCGATTTTTTCGGCGTTTGCGCCGGTAATTGCATAAGTTTCGCCGTGTACAAGGTTGCTTACGTCAACAGTATTACCGTCCGTATCTGTAATGGTAGGAGTCATGGAGCGGGCGTCATATGTGAAATTTGAGGCTTCACGAACGCTTATGGCACTTACAGTTTTATACTGAATGCAAGCGTCAGGGTCTGCCGTACCGCCGCCTGCAGTATAGGTAATTGAAACAATCGTAGGATCTGAAGCGTTGAGGTTGCCGGTATAGTCAACAGTTGTAGTTTGAGTACCCGGCATTGTTTGCCCGCTTTTTACAACAATATTTTCAGTTGCGCCGTTAGTGTTTAAGTTGCCGTCTGTTGCATTCCAGCCTTGTACAAAAAGCCCGCTGCCCGGCAAAACCAAGTTACCGTTTGTATCAAATTCAAACGCGCCGTCACGTGAATAATAATTTGCACCGCCTCTTTCCAAAACGAAAAGCCCGTTGCCATTTAAAGTCAAGTCTGTATTTTTGCCGGTTGCCTGCGCGGAGCCGTCAGTAAAAAGCATATCAACACTGGCTACAGCTGAACCGAGACCAACTTGGCGCGGGTTTGTTCCGCCGACGTTATCACTTGGCGCAGAAGCTGAAGCAGACGTTTGCGAAAGCATATCTGAAAAAGTTACACGGCTGGATTTAAAGCCGATTGTATTAATGTTTGAAATGTTGTTACCAATAACGTCCATCCGCGTTTGATGGTTTTTCAAGCCGGAAACGCCTGAAAACAGGGAACGCATCATAATAAATCACCTTTCTTTTCTATATTCGGCGAAAATCCTTGCCGACGGGTCAGATTTCTATGACGCTCCTTGTCATTGTTGTTAATTGTCTGACCTGAAATTTTTCTACGTTCATTGTTTCTTAGAATCGTTTAATTTACGCCTAATATATCGAAATTTGCTTTTTGCAACTTAAATCAAATTTAACTTGCAATTTTCCGGCGGTTGTGCTAAACTTTTCCGCGTTAATAAATTCTATGGAGGGAGTTTTTGATTTGCCAAATATTAAATCTTCAGTGAAAAGCGTTAAACTCGACGCAAAACGCCATGAGCGTAACGTTGCCGAGAAAACCCGTATGAAAAAAGCTCAAAAGCTTGTTATTGCTGCTATTGCCAAAAATGACGCGGCAGAGGCGAAAAAACTTTTGCCCGCTGCTTATAAAGCTATCGATCAAGCCGCCGCCAATAATACAATTCATAAAAATGCTGCGGCGCGCAAAAAATCAAGATTAACTTTGAAAGTCAACGCAATTTCGGCGTAATAAAGGCTAAAGACTAAAAACAGGGAGCTGGGGATAAAATTTCCGGCTCCCGTTTTAATTTTAAATAAAGTTTCCAAAAGGTAAGTAAGTGCCTCAAAAGTGCGTACTTGTCTTTTTTTGCGTTTCAATTAAAATAATAAAAAATGAAAGGAGACTTTATAAAATGCTCAATGAAATTAATTGGCCTAAAGAATATTTGCCGGGAACTACCGACAATTTCGCCTCGAATGAAATTATTGTTAAGGGAATTACCGCGCAGGACGTTTTTGAAAATCTCATCGACACTTCAATTTGGACAAGCTATTACAAAAATGCATCAGATATTGAATTTTACAACACGAAAGGTACAAAACTGCAAGCGGATACGCGCTTTAAATTTAAAACTTTCGGCTTTCCGATTGAGGCTGAAATTGTAGAATTTGAACCGCCGACTGAAAATAAACCTGCGCGACTTGCATGGCACGGCTGGGCGGAAGGCGACGCCGAACACCGCCTCGACGTTATCCATGCGTGGTTGTTGGAAGATTTACCCGAAAACCGCGTCAGAATTTTAACGCAGGAATCCCAAAAAGGTAAGCCCGCAAAAGATTTATTCAACACCGAGCCGGATATTATGAATCAAGGGCATCAAGACTGGATTAAAGGATTGGCGCGCACCGTCCTTGCCGCAAAAAATAAATGACTGCCGAAAAAAATTTAACTTGCCCGGTTGAAGTGGCTTTAAAGTTCATTGGCGGAAAATACAAGCCGATAATTTTGTACCATTTGTTTCAAAATACTTTGCGATTCAGTCAATTACAAAAATTAATTCCAAAAGCAACGCAAAAAGTTTTGACGCAACAACTTAGGGAATTGGAAAGAGACGGCGTAATTCATAGGGAAGTTTTTCCGGTCGTTCCGCCTAAAACCGAATACTCAATTACAGAATTTGGAAAAAAACTTTATCCCGTAATCTCTGCAATGTCAGAATTTGGAAAGTTTTTTCTGAAAAATAATTAAACCAAAAAGACTGCCACAAAAATTTCTGCGGTAGTCTTTTTTAGTTTGCAAATTTAAATTTCTTGCCAAAAATTTATACCTGATTTATAATTTCAAAAACAATAAAAGCCCTTCCGGTTTTGGAAGGGTAATTTTAAATTAGGGGGTACAAAAATGATTCAAGTTTTTAATACAATGACAAAACGCAAAGAAATTTTTAAACCGCTCAAAGACGGCGAAATAAGTATTTATTGCTGCGGAGTTACGCCCTATAATCCGCCGCACATTGGCAACGCCCGCCCTTTTGTAACTTGGGATGTTATTCGCAGATATTTTTCAAGACTCGGTTATAAAGTTCGCTATGTTCAAAATTTTACAGATATTGACGACAAAATTATTAAGGCGGCAAATGCTAAAGGCGTAACGTGGAAAGAAATTGCCGACCAAAATATTGAGGCGTATTTTCAATCAATGGACGCACTCAACGTTCAGCATGCTGACGTTTATCCAAAAGTTTCTGATACAATGCCGGAAATTATTTCAATGGTTGAAACGCTTGTTAATAAAGGCTACGCTTACAAATTGGATAACGGCGATGTTTATTACAGCGTTGAAAAAATCGAACATTACGGCAGATTAAGCGGGCGCAGTTTGGAAGATATGCAAGCGGGCGCGCGCGTCGAAGTTGACAACAGAAAACGCCACCCAATGGATTTTGCGCTGTGGAAGGCGGCTAAGCCCGGCGAGCCTGCGTGGGATAGTCCTTTTGGTAAGGGGCGTCCCGGCTGGCACATTGAATGCTCTGCAATGTCTTTAAAATATTTGGGCGAAAAATTCGACTTTCACGGCGGCGGCGCAGATTTAATTTTCCCGCACCACGAAAACGAAATTGCGCAATCCTGCGCGGCTATTGGCGATGAAAACGCCTTCGCGCAGTATTGGTTACACAACGGTTTTATCACAATCGACAACGCCAAAATGAGTAAATCTGCCGGAAACTTTTTCACGGTTGAAGATATTCTCAAAAAATATCCCGGCGAAGTTGTAAGATTTTTCCTAGTTCAAACTCATTATCGCAGCCCGTTAGACTTCAGCGAAGACAGAATTAAAGAGGCGCAAACTTCATACAATCGCTTGAAAACCGCGTACAAAAATTTAAATGAACTCGTCAAGAAAATTGAAGCGGACGAATTTATAAAAAATAACAAAACTGCAATGTTGACACTTTCACATGCGGGCGGCTTGGTTGAAACTGCCGAGCGTTTGATGTCTGCCTTTGATGACGCAATGAATGACGATTTTAATACCGCGCTTGCAATTAGTTATATGTTTGAACTTGCGCGGGATATAAATTCTTACTACAGCGATTATATCGGCGGGAAAATCCAGCCGCGCGGTACTGATGCTTTTATGATTATGCGCGTTTCAGAAATTTTTACAGATATGGTGTCAACCATTGGAATTTTTGAAAATATCGAAGAGGAAACCGGCGCAGATTCTGAACTTGTTGAAAAACTGATAGATATAATTATTTCGATAAGACAAGATGCCCGCAAAAATAAAAATTGGGCGGTTGCTGATAAAATCCGTGATGAATTGAAGGCGGCAGGAATAATTTTGGAAGATACGCCGCAGGGTGTACAATGGAGTTTAGGGGCTAAGGATTAAGGGCTAAGGATTAAGAACTAGGGGCTAGGGATTTTGAAATATTTAGATGAAATAACATCAGATGAAATGCGCAGTCTTTCGCCGCTGGTTACGGCGTATATCGGCGACGCTTATTTTCATTTGTACGTTAGGACGCGCCTTTTGCAAAAAACTCACAGAATCGACAAACTCAACGATTTAAGCTCTGAAATTGTTTCGGCAACATTTCAAGCCGCCGCCTACAAGAAAATTGAAAAATATTTGACTGACGAAGAAAAAGATATTTTCAGGCGCGGCAGAAACGCCAAAAGTCACGCGCCGCGCTCTGCAACAGTTCAAGAATATCACGCAAGCACGGGATTTGAGGCGTTGCTCGGCGAATTGTTTTTAACGAAAAAATTTCAAAGGCTCGATGAAATTTGCGAATTGATGTTAATTGAGGAAGGAATTTTTGAATGAAGAAATTTATAATTTTTTGTCTTGCACTGATTATTGGCGGCAACCTTTCAACTGCCAATGCTGAAAGTGATACTAAAAAAAATTGGGAACTGCAACTTGAATATTTGGCGGGAACTTTGAGCGGCGACAGGCAAGTTGACAACTACAACGTTCACGTTTTACAGAAAATGCATGAACACCGCGCCTTGAGTTTTTATCGCGGCTTTACTTTTACACGCGCCACAGGTTTTACAAATAGAAAGTATGAAGGAATTTTTCATGACAGCGAAGGCGTAGGAATTGGTCCGGCGGCAATGTTGCGCTGGGATAAAAATATTTCCGGTAAACTTTATGCAAACTGGGATATTGGCGGCAGTTTAATGTTTTATAACAAGGCTCATCCCTACGACGGGCGCGCTTACGGTTTTTTGTGGCGAATTGGTCCGAGTTTTACGTGGAAATACAAAGATGAAGATTCTATTACTTTGGGCTGGTACGTCAGCCACTTTTCAAACGGTCTAAAAAAGCACAATCCCGGCTACAACACAATGGGCGCGGCTATTGGAATTAATCATAAATTTTAAGGAGAAATTTTCTTGACGAATGAAGATTTTGTGATTGGCAGAAACGCGGTTATCGAAACTTTGAAAGCCGGTCGCAGTGTAAATAAAATTCTTGTGGCTAAAGGCAGTAATGACGGCTCAATAAAAAAAATTCTTGCACTTGCAAGCGATTTAAAAATTGTGGTTGAATTTGTCGAACGTCAAAAGTTAGATAAAATTTGCGGCGGTGAACGTCATCAAGGAATTGTCGCGCAGGTTGCCGCCATTCAGTATTCGACTATTGAAGAAATTTTGGAAATTGCCGCGTCGAAAAATGAATTGCCTTTTATAGTTTTGCTGGACGAATTGGAAGACCCGCACAATTTCGGCGCAATTTTACGCACGGCGGACGCAGTTGGAGTTCACGGCGTCATTATTCCCAAAAGGCGCAGTGTTTCTCTAAATTCAACCGTTGCAAAAACTTCAGCCGGCGCGATGGAATATGTCAAAGTCGCGCAGGTTACAAACATTGCACAAACTTTAAAAAATCTGCGCGAGGGCGGCTTAAAAATCGTGGGCGGCGATATGAGCGGCGAAAATATTTTTTCTGCAAATTTAGGCGGCGGTATTGTTTTGGTGATTGGCAACGAGGGCAAAGGTATTCGGCGGCTGACGCGGGAAAATTGCGATTTGCTTGTTAAAATTCCAATGGTCGGCAAAATAAATTCGCTTAACGCTTCAGTTGCCGGTGCAGTTTTAATGTACGAAGTTTTCAAGCAAAGAAATTTTTAAATAAAAAACGCCCTAGATATTTTCTAAGGCGTCCAACAATTTTAAATTTTCTTCACGTGTACGAATTGCACTTCTTAAAAATCTTGCGTCAAGTCCAACGAAATTTGCGCAACTTCGCAACAAAATTTTTTCTTGTCGCAGTTTTTCAAGTGTCAATTCTGCAAGTGCGGGCGTTTCAAATTTCAGCAGTACGAAATTTACTGTCGGCTCAAAAACTTGCAGGTTAGGGATTTTTTTCAATCGTTCGACGAAATATTTTTTTTCAATTTGCAAGTAACTTTTAGTAACCTGCAAAAATTTTTCATCAGATAACGCCGCCACGCCCGCCTTTTGCGCCAAAAAATTTACATTCCAAACATCCTTTGCCGCGTTCAATTTTGCGGCTAATTTTTTTTCGACAACCGCAAATCCCAGCCGCAAGCCGGGTATTGCAAAAATTTTTGTCAGCGATTGTACAACCGAAATTTTTTCTGAAACAAGTTGTCGCGCAGATTCAACTTCAAGAAAATCTATAAATGACTCGTCGATTAAAATTTTAACATTGGCGGCGAGTTTTTTTATTGTGTCGATTGAAATTAAATTGCCGGTAGGATTGTTGGGGCGTCCCAAAATCATTAAATCTGCCGAAAAATCCTGCTTAAGGTTAAGTTGAAAATTTTCTTCAGCGCGCGTGAAAATGTATTCGACTTCAGCATTAACGGCGCGGGCGGCGCGTTCGTATTCTGAAAAACTCGGCACGGGAATTAAAATTTTGCGCGGGCGCGTAACATTCAAGTACAAGTAAAAAAATTCTGCCGCTCCGTTCACCAAAACTAAATTTTCAGCCGGTACTTTGTAGCGTTGCGAAATGGCGGCTTTTAATTCGGTTGCATTTGGGTCGGGATAATTTTTAACGCCGTCGATATTTTCAATAATTGCCGCACGAATTTTTTTTGAAAGTCCCAGCGGGTTAATATTTGCGCTGAAGTCTAACCAATCGCCCGCCGTGCCGTCCGCGTTGTAAATTTGCCCGCCGTGTTCAAACTGTTTCATAAATTCCACCGCCCGTCAATTTAGTTTTTGTCAAAAAATTTATACAGTCGAAATGCCGCGCAATTTCTGAAATTTTGGCGTCAATATTTTTATCGCCGCTATGAAAAAAAATTCCAATAACTGTGCCGGAATGTGCCGCGTTGACAGTAACCGCGCCTAAACTTTTGGCAAATGAAATTATTTCGCGCAGATTTTTTTTATACAAAATTTCTTGATTGGCAAGCGCAGACTTTTCGACAAGTTCAAGGTTTAAAAAATTGTCCAACTTTGAAATTTGAAAATTACTTCGACGATTAAATTTAACCGTGTCAACTTCGCCGCCATAGTCAAAAATTGCTACAGAAAATTTTTCCGGCACTGAAATATTTTTTAGAAATTTGCCGGTAACCGGATTCATTGCAACCACGCCGTTAAAAAAAATTCCGTCCGTCGGCTCGATTGACGCGGCAAGCTCTGCAATTTTTTCAGCCGAAATATTTTTTTCAAAAAATAAAGCGACGGCTTGTGCAACCGCCGCCAAATCTGCCGAACTTGATGCCATACCTTTACCACGCGGCAATTCTGAAGTTAGCTTTACCCCGCAGTTAAAATTTTTTATTTCAAAAAGTTCAAGCGTCTTTTTCAGCATTTGTAAAGATTTTTCGCCTAAGCCCTCAATTCCAAAAAATTCATTTGAAATTTCAACAGTCGAAAATTTTTCAATCGGGCAAGTTATCAAAATTGGCGCGCCGTGAAAAAATCCCTGTACAAATTCGCCGCAACTTCCCGGCACTTTAACTTTCAGCGTCATTTTCAAAAATTATTTCGTCAAAGTCTTCTTCCTCGTCGTCAATTTTTATGTAATCGCCGTCGGGTTGAAGTTGCCACGTTTCGTTTGCGTGCGCGGAATTTTTCAGTACACGTTCAACATTTTTACCGTCGCTTGTGCGGTAGAAATTTTCAGCCTGTTCACGAGTCAAGCCGGTATTCATTTTGCGCGTAATTAAGCGTTCAGTCAAAAGTTCGGGCGCGGCTTTTATGAAAACCGTATAATCTGCCAAAATGCGAATGTTCGTCCAGCGCGGCTCTTCAAGCAACAAATAATTTCCCTCAACCAAAATTATATCGTCCTCAACGCTAAGGGCGTCGTGTACAACGTCGTGAATAACTCTGTCGTAAATATTCCAGTCCGTGCCTTCCTGTCGAACTTCACGAAGTTTAATTTGCATTGCGTCAACGTCGAAAGTTTCAGGCGCGCCTTTTATATCGTTCATCAAAATTTCTTGCCCGTCGCGCAGGATTTTATTTGATTTAAGATATTCTGAATCGTAATGAAAGCCGTCCATACCGAGCGCACGAACATTTGTAAACATTTGATTTTCGCGGCTAAGTTTTTCTAAAAACTGCGCGAGAGTTGTTTTACCGGCGGCGGGCGGCGCGGCAAGGAAGGCAATAATTTTTCTGTCAGTTAAGCCTTGCAATTCGGTTAATTTGCGCAGGAACGGGTTAAAAATTTCATCAATCGCAGTTTTTGAAAATTTAACCTCCTGCGTCAAGCCGTTTATGTTCATTTGTAAATTTGTCCAAATTTTTTCCATAGTTTTAACTCCTTGTAAGCTTTAAATTTGAAAATCAGGCGGGTTAAAATTTGCGTTAATGGTTTTATATCAGTCGAAGGGCAAACGTCGCTTGTAGACCCCTTCAGGCGCGTTTAAATCGATTTTTAACCGGCTAACAAACTGCCCAATTCTTCCCAATCCGGCTTGTTGACAGCAGATTTAATTTTTTCAAATTTTTCTTTTTCAGCAGCGGGAAGTTTATAATCTGCCAAAGATTCAAGTACCATTTGCGCTGTATCGTAGTCAAATTCTGCCGCCGCGCCTTGCAACGCCTCATAAGCCTCCGCCAAATTATCAGCGTCAATCAGCGGTTTATCTGCGTCGTCATCTTCAGTTTGTAAAAGCGGCGAAAGTTTTTCTGCCATACTTATATAAAGTTCAAGCAAGCCGTCGGTATCTTTTTGAATTTCGTTAATGTAGCCGCTGTTGCCCGCATCTTCAAGCCGCCGCGCCTTTTCTGAAAGTTCATTTGCGCCAATGACTCGCGCAGAACTTTTTAGCGCGTGTACTTTCGTTGTATAGTTTTTCCAATCTGCAACTTTATAAAAATTGGCTATTTCTTTTGCGCCGGAAATTACGGACTGCGCAAAAACCGTTAAGGCGTCAAGGTAAGAATCAACGCTGCCGCAATGTTGTAAGCCGTCCTCAACGTTCAAGCAGTCAACCTTTTTTAACCAATCCGGCAAAGTTTCTTCAGAAATATTTTCTTCAGCGGCTGAATTTTCGTCTACAGATTGAACTTTTTCCGGCGGCAAATATTCAATTATCATAGCCTCAAGTTTTTCACTGTCAATCGGCTTGGTAAGATAATCTTGAAATCCCGCGTCAATGTACTGTCTACGCGCGCCTGAAATTGCGTTTGCCGTCAAAGAAATTACCGGCGTTTCTTGATTTATGTTGTTATGCATTTCTTTCATACGGTGTAAAGTTTCGATACCGTCAATACCCGGCATTCTGTGATCCAAGAAAATTATATCGTACTTGTTTTTCGTAACCATTCCCAAGCATTCGTAGCCGCTGTCCGCCGTGTCGATTTGAATTTTAGTTTGTTTCAAAAGTCCTTTTACAACAGTTAAATTCATAACCGTATCATCGACAACCAAAATTTTTGCATTGGGCGCGGTAAATTTTTCACGGTACTTTTTATGTTGGCTTAAAGCGTGTTTGAAATTTTCTTCAAAGTTGCCGAGTTTGTGCCAATTAACGACGCGCTGTTCAATTTCAAAACTGAAATTTGAACCTTTGCCGTAAACGCTGTGTACTTCAAGTTCACTGCCCATCATGTTCAAAAGGCGTTGAGTAATATTCATTCCCAAGCCCGTACCTTCGATTGTGCGGTTGCGTTTTTCTTCGATACGTTCAAACGCGCTGAAAAGTTTTTTAATATCTTCCGGCTTAATTCCAATTCCCGTATCGTTGACGCTGAAGAAAATTTTGATTTTATTTTCTTCAATTTTGGTAAAGCTGACAGTCAAAGTTACGCTGCCTTTTTCGGTGTATTTTACGGCGTTTGTTAAAATGTTTGTAACAACTTGCTTAATTCTTATTTCGTCGCCGAAAAGTTCACTCGGTAAATTTTCATTTGCGTTAATGTAAAATGTCAAGCCCTTCTTTTCGGCGCGTTTTTGAATCATATTAACCAAGTCATTCAGCAGGGAACTAAGCGCGTATTCGACGGGGATAATTTCCATTTTGCCGGCTTCAATCTTTGAAAAGTCTAAAATATCGTTGACAATACTAAGTAAAGTATTTCCGGCGGTACGAATATTTTCGGCGTATTCCAAAATATTTTCATTTGGTGCCTCGCGCAGTATCATTTCATTCATTCCAAGAATAGCGTTAATTGGCGTGCGTATTTCGTGGCTCATATTTGAAAGGAATTGAGATTTAGATTTATTTGCAGCTTCGGCGGCAAGCGCGGCTTCTTTGAATTTTGCCTTAGACTCCATTAAATCAGTTGTAACAGCGTTCAGAAAAGCGGCAAGGCGTTTTGAAAGCGGCAGCATTGGATTTTTTACGGCGTTTTCATTTTGTCTGATAAAAAGACTGTAACAGCGGCAAGTTTCGCCTTCACGCATTCCGACAGAAACAAGCGCGGTTGCAAGTTGCCCGCCTCTGCCTTGATATTTATAAATTTCGCCGCTGCCGAAACAGTAAACCGCCTCCGGTACAATTCGCAGAAAATCTTTCATTTCACGGGTTGAATCATCACCCAAAAAAGCCGCACGCGCCCCGCAAATATAAGCAAAAATCGCTTGCGGTTCAAACATTCTCATTTTTTCGGAAGTTTGCCAAGTTTCCTGTAAAATTTCTTCGGCATTGCCGTAACTCAAGCGGATTTTTTCGCCCTGCTTAATATCGCCTGTCATATAAAGCCGCCCGCCTTCATCGTAAACGCCGGCAACACGTGATACAGGCAAGCCGCCGCGATTCACTACAAAGGGAAAATCAAAAACATTCATCAGCAAAAATTCGTTAGGCTCAATGTTCAAATATTTTTTGTAAATTTCCATTGCGGGTACGTCGTCAATTTTCGCCACGCCGTTAATCCCCAAAGTTTCGGTAACAGTCATTTCTTTGCCAATAGGTTTCCAGCCAAAATTATATTCGGCTTTAATGTGTAAATCTTCGCCAATGTAAGCTATAAGAATTGCGCCGGCGTCGTGTTGCCTTTCGCTTATAATGTATTGAGAAACGCCCTTACTGTCTATTGCCTGAATTGTGCGCTTAAATTTGCATTTTATTTCTTGAGTTTCAACCATTCCGGCTTCCGCGCCGAAAAAAGGAATATCTTCCAAGCCGCTTGTTAAAAGTTCCAAAAATGGTGCAACTCGTCCTTTAGCTCCCGCGCATAAAACTTCGACGCCTTTTAAATTTTGAATTTGTTTTAGTTGCTGATTTAATTCAATCGCCGTTGCCGTTATGCTGTCAACTTCAGCGGAGTCAACTTCAAAAATTTTTATATCTGATGAATCAAAGTAGACGCAACTTATCAGCACATATTTTTCAAGCAAGCTTTTAAAATTTTCTCGCCATTCTTTGGAGCTTGCATCGTTGGAAAAGTTTTTGACGGAAAAATTTGTCATTGATACGCCGACGATTTTTGCCTTTGTGAAAATTTGTTTCATTTTTTGGTACATATCTTTTGAATATTCGTCCAGAAATTGCGCCGTCAAAACTTTAAACAAAACGGTTTTTGCTTTTTTATAATCTTCACTTTGGCGGACTTCTTCAATCCATTTACAAAAATCCGGCTCATTTTCTATCCTGTAGGTAATTTGTTTCAAAACGTTCACTTCCTTTAAAAAATTATAACATATTAAAAAAAATTCGCCACTTAAGGCGAAAAATATTTTGTTGTTAAAAATTATTCAAAGTGTTAATATTATACAAAGAATTTCAGAAATGAGGCGACGATATGGAAAAAGTTTTACCAATAATACTTTTGGCAGGCGCAGACAAAAACATTCACGACGAATTGGAAGTTATTTTTAAGGACAAGTACATTATAATTTCGGCTGATAACGATTATGAATGTTTCAACGCTTTAACTAATCACAAGGTTGAAGTTGTAATGGTTGCTTTAAATCTTCAAATTATGGACGGTTTCGACTTTATAAAAAATATCGCGCAGGACAACCGCTATAAAAATCTTCCAATACTGGCAATAGTACAATACGGCGATTTGGACAGCGTAGCTCGTGCAATGGAACTCGGCGCAACAGAATTTATTACCATGCCTTTTAGTGACATTATCGTAAAATGCAGAATTAAAAGTGTTATCGCCCATTATCAGCAGGAAGTAAAAGACAAGCAAATTAAAGAAATGAATCATTACATTGAAATTGACCAACTGACGGGGCTTTATAATCGTGAGGCGTTTTACGAAAAAGCCGCCGTGCTGATTCACGAAAACCCGGAAGTTCAATATTGCATTGTCTACCTTGACATCAGCTGTTTCAAAGTTGTAAATGATTTATTTCATACTGAAACCGGCAATTTGATTTTGAAGACAGCCGCCTCTTATTTTCTGAAAAAAATTAATCCTTCAGTTGGAATTTCCGGCAGAATTGAAGCCGACCATTTTGTTTTGTGCGTGCCGCAAGATACGCTTGATATGGACAGGCTTATTAAAGAAATTGACGATACAATTCGCACGCTCGGAATCAGCCACAACATTTTATTTTTCGCCGGCGTTTATCCCGTAATTGATGCAACTATTCCCGTCGACCAAATGTGCGACCGCGCGTCAATGGCGTTGAATAAAATCAAGGGCAATTACGTCCGCCGCTATAATTTTTATGACGCCGGAATGCGTGAAAGAATGCTTAAGGAACAGATGATTGTTCGTGATATGGAATTTGCGCTGAAAGACAATCAGTTTACAATTTTTCTTCAACCTATTTACCGCCCTGAAACAAATGAAATTGTCAGCGCGGAGGCGTTGGTGCGTTGGTTCCACCCTGAAAGCGGTATGATTAGTCCCGGTTATTTTATTCCGGTATTTGAGCGCAACGGTTTTATTGTCAAGCTTGACAGATTTGTATGGGAGACAGTTTGTAAATTTTTGCGTTCAAGGATTGACGCGGGCAAAAAAATTGTACCCGTTTCAGTCAATGTTTCACGGTTGAATTTTTACAGCTACGATTTATTAATTTTCCTGTTGAATCTGCTGAAAAAGTACGACCTTGAATCGTGGATGCTGAAATTGGAAGTTACAGAAAGTGCTTATACCGACAACCCGCAACAACTTTTAAAAATAATAAATCAGTTCAAAGAAAACGGCTTCCCAATTTTGATGGACGATTTCGGCAGCGGTTATTCTTCACTGAATATGTTAAAAAATATTGATATTGACGTTTTGAAAGTTGATATGGCGTTTGTGCGTGAAATTGAACATTCCGAGCGTGCGCGTACAATTTTATTAATGATAATCGGGCTTGCAAAAGAATTGGGGATGGGCGTTGTAACTGAAGGCGTCGAAACTCAAACGCAACTTGATTATATTATGAATATGGGCTCTGTGGACATTCAAGGCTATTATTTTTCAAAGCCGCTTGCAGTCAAAGATTTTAACGCGCTTTTCGACAAATACGACTCCTTAAGCACTCAAATTTAGTAGTATTGTAGTATTTACTATCCCACTACCACACTACCACACTATCCCACTACCGCACTACTTCTTCTTATGTTTTTTTGAAGATTTTTTTGGCGAACGAGTAGCGTTGGCGATTTTGGATTTAACTTTTTCCTCTTGTGCCTTTTGTTTTTCGGTAGATTTTTTATCGCGTTGCATTTTGGCGTATTCTGCGCCGAGTCCGGCGAGCTTGTGTTTGACTGCCATTAACGGGTGCGAGAGGAGCATTTTTTTCTGTCCTGCCTTCATGACGGAGCGAAATTCATTTGTGGCGTTTTCGCCAAAACAGGGCGTTTCGCAGGCGTCACAAATTGGCTTAGAAATACCGTAAGGGCAACGTTGAATTTTCAACATTACCGTTGTTAAAAGTGCGGTACATTTCGGACAAAGTTTATTATCTGTCGTGCCGTGATTTGCGTTGCAATAGACGCCAAAAGTTTTGCGGATATTTTCTTTTTCTTTCGGTACGGTATTTTTAATTTCGGGTTCCTTACGTTTTGGAAGAATTTTTTTCAATTTATCGAGTATACCCATTTGTTCAAGCTAACTCCTTTCGAGTGTAAACTTTGTACATTTTAAGCGTTGATTAAGATAAAAGCAAGGTGTAAAATTATGGATTTTTTTAAAAAGCGGGCGCGGCAACTTTCAAACGTGCTTGTAGTAATTGCGGTAGTCATTGCGATTTATATAAAGTGGAGCGGCGACGGCTCCGAAATTTTTTTCAAACAAAATGACGTTTATATTATTGGCGGAATTGCGCTTGGATTTGTAGTTTTAAGCTTTTTAAAGCGGCGCGGCAAAAAATAACTCTCCGCCCCAAAAGTTAAACCGCCGGATATTTCGGCGATTTTTTATTTGCAAAAAAACTATCATAAAAATTTGCCTTGTGCTATAATACTTTCGATTTTTTCAAATTTATTTAAAATTATGGTTTAACGATAAATATTTTGCAAGAAATTTTTTGGAGGTTAATAAATTGCGCAAAATCAAAGTCAATAAAAAAGACGTTGAAAAGAAACAGAAAAAAATTGCCAAGTTAATGGAAGAATTATTTTACTATCACGGCAAAGTTCACGATGAAGCCAAAACATTGGAAACAGTAAAAGCCATTGCCGAACTCAAGCCGACTACTCCTGTACCCGCCGAAAAAGTTGCTTCAATTTACGTAGACTACAGCAAACGCGATGAAGCAGATGCAGCTGTAACTTACCTTGAGCAAAATTTTCCGCCGACTCCCTACAGATTATTTTTGCGCTCCCGTGTTTGCGATTTAAAACAGGATTACGGCGGCTGTATTTATTATTCTGAAAAAGCCTTGACGTTGCCGGGATTGGATTTACTTACAAAAATGATGATATATAATATTTTGGGTCATGCTTACCGCTACGCCGGCGACGCGCCAAATTCTTTGAAATATTATGAACTTAGCGCAAAAGAAAATCCTGAAGCTAATCTGGATCCGAATGCTCGCACCTTCATTGACAGAATCCAGCGCGAAGATTACAGCAATTTTCTTTTCAGTTTGCATAATGTCAACGTCAGCCGTGAAAAAATGTTTGAGGAAATTTGCGGCTTTAATAAACTTTATGAAACTGCCGAAAAATTTATTCACAATCCCGCCACTCACCCGCGCCATGAAAAATTGCGTATCGGCTATATCGGTCCGGATATTCGCCGCCACGTTGTAGCTTTTTTCAGTTACGCTTTTTATAAATGCTATGATAAATCCCGTTTTGAAGTTTATCTTTACGCCAAAAACAAGGAAGATGCAGTAACTGAAGATTTTAAAAAAAGCGTTGACCACTACGTGAATATTCGCTTTGATTCTTCCATAGTTGCCGCAAAACGTATCAAAGATGACGAAATTGATATTTTGGTTGACCTTTCCGGGCACACTGCAAATAATGTTATGAATATTGTTGCACACAAGCCCGCGCCAATAATTATCAGTGCTATCGGCTGGTTCAATACAACCGGATTCAAGCCCGTTGATTATTTTATGGTTGACAAGTACACGGATCCCGTCGGCTTGAATGAAAAATTCTTCAGTGAAAAAATGTTACGCCTGCAACACAGTCATTTTTGCTATATGTGGCATGACGATCCAACTATTATAAATCCTGCGCCCTGTACAAAAAACGGCTATATTACTTTTGTCAGTTTCAATAATTTTACAAAAGTTACAGACGAAGCTTTAAGAGTTTGGGCAAAAATTGTAAACGCCGTGCCGAATTCAAAACTTTACTTGAAGGGTAAAGCTTTTCGTGACAAATACGGCACAGATATAGCACTGAAACGTATTCAAGATGCCGGTCTTTCGCTTGACAGATTAATTTATGAACAAGACGAACAAAAATATTTGCACAAATACACTCGCGCAGATATTGCGCTGGATACTTTCCCCTATCCCGGCGGCGGTACAACTTGTGACGCGCTTTATATGGGGTTGCCGGTTATAACTTTGGTACAGGAACGCCACAATTCCCGTTTCGGTTATTCACTTTTGATGAATTGCGGGCTTGGTGAACTTTGCGCCTTCAGTGAAGAAGAATACATTCAAAAAGCCATTGACCTTGCAAACGATTGGGACAGAGTGCGCGAATATCATTTGACGATACGCCGCAAAATGGAAGAATCGCCGGTTATGAACGATATGATTTATATGGGCGAAGTCGAGGATGCTTACGAAAAAATTTTCAACGCGTGGATTAACGGCGAAGAATTGCCGGAATTTCCGCAAGACGCACCGCCAATTACTGAAGAGCAAGCCGAATTTTATTACAGCCGCGCTCAAAAATATTTACAAATGAAAACTGCCACAAATAAGGGCAAACTTGAAAATCCAACCTATATCAAGCGTGCACTTTATAATTTAATGTTGGCGCGGCAAGCCGACAAAAAACACGATATTGAAATTTTGGTATTTATGGCTGTTTGTCGTGATAAACTTTTGGACTACGCCGGAGCTTACGAGGCAATTTGCGCGGCAGGACGTGCGATTTATCAAGGCGATCATGACCTTTCAGAGTTTACAAATTCTTTTTTGGCGCAATATCATTCACTGCAGGCAAAGTTAGACCTTTACAACGGCAACCATGAAAGTTCAGTTGACAATTACTATAAGGCAGTGCAATTCACCGAAAATTTCAAAGAAAAATGCGAATTGACAAGTTCCGCGCTTTCGGCGTTGCACTTCACAAATATTTCAAGTGAAGAATTGGCGGCGGCGCACTTCCAATATCAAAAACTTATCGAAAATATTAAGCCTTACACAGAATATCACAAACGCGAAGGCAAAATTAAAATCGGCTATGTTTCCGGCAACTTCCGCCAACATGAAATTTTTACTGTTTCTTACGGAATTTTGGCTTCTCACGACAAAAATAAAGTTGAAGTTACTTGCTACAGCTTGAATCCTTATGACGATGTTTATACCGAACTTATCAAGAAACAGGTTGCAAATTTTGTTGACGTTAAAAATTTGAGTTATGCCGAACTTGCCGAAAAAATTCACAATGATACAATCGATGTGCTTGTAGATTTATCGGGACATTCTGCCGGAAATGTGTTACCGGTTTTTGCCTACAAACCTGCTCCCGTTCAAATCAGCGGTATTGGTTATATGTCAACTACCGGAATGAAAGCCTTTGATTATTTCATAACTGATGAAATTGTGGATCCGCCCGGCGAACATGATAAATTTTTTACCGAAAAACTTTTGTATATGCCGAGTCAATTTTGCTATGCAATGCGTGAAGACGTGCCGAAACCGCAATACGCGCCCTGTACAAAACGTGATTATATTGTTTTCGGTATTATTTGCCGCTATCCAAAAATCAATGACGATATGTTAAAAATCTGGAAAGAAATTCTGGAGCGCGTGCCAAACTCCGTTTTGCTTATGCGGGCGCAGGAATTGGTCAGCAACACAACCGCCGACCAACTTTACAATCGAATGAAAAAACTTGGCTTTAATATGGATAGAGTTGTATTTCAGCCTGCCACTGATAATTATATGGCGGAACTTACTCACATTGACGTAATTTTGGATTCGTACCCGTACGTTGGCGACAGCTCAACTTTGGACGCTCTTTATATGGGTGTGCCGGTTGTAACTTTTTATGGCGAAAGACGCAATACCCGTTTTGGTCTCAGCATTTTGAAACAATTTGGGCTTGAAGGGCTTGCAGTTTCCATTGATTCGCCGCAAGATTATATTGAGCGCGCCGTCGGTCTTGTAAGCGATATTGCAACGCTTGATACTTTACATAAAAATTTGCGCGCTATGGTTCAAAAAGCTCCGAATATTCGTCCCAAGTTTTACGATCATATTCTTGAAGAAAAATTTGAACAATTTCTCAAAGAAAAATTTAACGCTTGAGGTTGAAACTTGCTTAAAAAATTTTTAATTGCGATATTGGCGGCGATATTTTTTACTGTGCCGGTTTATGCAAATCAAATTTGGCAGCCGGAAATAAGGCTGGGAATTTTGCGCGGCGTTAATCAGGTTGAATTGCAACTGAACGCGCCTTGCGTTATGATTGACGCCGTTACACGGAAAATTTTAAAAAACTTTGCCGCCAATGAAATTTTTTCTGTAGACTTTGACACACTTAAAAATAATTCTGTCGAAATTCGCGGCGAAAATACTTTGTTGAAAGATTTAATAGTTACGATTGACGGCAAAAAATATTTCGGCGGCGTGCGTATCGACAAAAAAAATAATTCGCTGACAGTGATAAATATTGCGCCGGTTGAAGAATATTTGCGCGGCGTTGTGCCGGAGGAAATGTCGCCGTCATTTCACTTGGAGGCTTTAAAGGCTCAAGCTGTGGCGGCGCGCTCCTTCACTTTAAAAAATCGTCAACGTCATCAAGCTGAAGGTTTTGATTTGTGTACAACGACGCACTGTCAATATTTCGGCGGAGTGGATTCTGCGCACAAAATTACAGACGAAGTTATAAAAAGTACACGCGGCGAAATTTTATTAATGGGCGGACAAATTGTCGATACAAATTTTCACACTGACAGCGGCGGAATGACTGAAAGTGTTGCTGAAGTTTGGGGAGGATATTCGCCGCACTTGCAAGCCGTTGAGGAACTGGAAAAAAATACTCAACATTGGACAAAAGAATTTTCGACTGCAGATTTTTCAAGGATAATCGGCGATTTGGGCAAGCTTGAAAAAATAAATTTATCGCCGCTTGAAATTGGAAAATCCGCGCCGGACAGAAGTACTTCAGGGCGCGTGAAGGTTGCGCAATTTGTCGGCAGTAAAAAAACTTTGCAACTTACAGGCAATGAATTGCGCTCAAAATTTTCTTTGCCCAGTACACTTTTTGATATAAAAATTTCGCACGACAAAATTATTTTTGAAGGATACGGGCGCGGACACGGCGTCGGGATGTCTCAAAACGGAGCTAACGCCTATGCCAATCACGGCTGGAATTACGAAAAAATTTTGTTGCACTATTACAGGGGTACAAATTTGAAAAAACTTTATTAAATTTCAATGAAAAAGAATTAAAGACCGGAAAATTTTTATCAAATCCCTAGTCCTTAATCCTTAATTCTTAGCCCCTAGAAAAGCACTGAAAGGAGCTTTTCTTTGCTACTTGAAGATTTTAATTATGAACTGCCTGAAGAATTAATAGCGCAAACGCCGTTGGAACCGCGCAATTCTTCAAGGCTGATGGTTTTAAATCCGCTGACAAAAGAAATTCGCCACGAACATTTTTATGATTTACAAAAATTTTTGACGGCGGGCGACGCTTTAATTTTCAATGATACAAGGGTTATACCTGCGCGACTGATTGGGCAAAAGGCAACCGGCGGGCGCGTGGAAATTTTTTTATTGCGGCGAATTGACGCCACAAATTGGGAAACTTTAGTAAAACCCGGCAGAAAAATTCAGGAAGGCGCGGAAATTTTTTTTAGCAACGAATTAAGCTGTAAAGTTATTGGGAGAACGAATTTTGGCGGGCGAATTGTTCAATTTAAATTTGACGGCGTTTTTGAAGAAATTCTTGACAGGCTCGGCGAAACTCCTTTGCCGCCCTACATTCACGAAAAACTTTCTGACATTGAACGCTATCAAACGGTTTATAATCGTGAAAGGGGCTCCGCCGCCGCGCCTACTGCCGGGTTACATTTCACTAAGGAACAAATGCAGGAGCTTGAAAATTTCGGCGTCAAACTGGGATTTGTAACTTTGCACGTAGGACTTGGAACTTTTCGCCCGGTTCAAACTGAAAATATCGAAGAACACCAAATGCACGAAGAATTTTATACAGTTCCCGAAACAACCGCCAATTTAATTCGTGAAACAAAACTTGCCGGTAAAAAAGTTATCGCCGTCGGTACAACTTCAATTCGCACGCTTGAAAGTGCCGCGCTTGATAATTTAAATGTTGAAGTTGGCAGCAATTCCACAAAAATTTTTATTTATCCCGGCTACGAATTTAAAATTGTGGACGCGCTGATAACAAATTTTCATTTGCCGAAGTCAACCCTGATAATGTTGGTAAGCGCGTTTGCAGGACGGGAATTTATTTTGCAAGCTTACAAAAACGCGGTTGAAAATCGATACAGATTTTTCAGTTTTGGCGACGCAATGTTTATAAGGAGTAGGATTGATGGCGGCAATAACTTATGAATTGGTTCACAAAGACAAATTGACGGGCGCGCGCGCAGGAATTTTACATACGCCGCACGGAGATTTTCTGACGCCAATATTTATGCCGGTAGGGACGCAGGCAACGGTTAAAAGCGTTTCGCCGGATGAACTCGAAGAACTCGGCGCGGGAATAATTTTGGGCAACACGTACCATTTATTTTTGAGACCGGGCGCAGATTTAATTCAAAAGGCGGGCGGCTTGCACAAATTTATGAATTGGAAGCGCGGAATTTTGACTGACAGCGGCGGCTTTCAAGTTTTCAGTTTGGGCGAACTTAGAAAAATAACTGAAGACGGCGTAACTTTTCGTTCACATATTGACGGCGCGCCAAAATTCCTTTCGCCGGAAATTTCCATTGAAACTCAAATGAAACTCGGTGCAGATATTATAATGGCGTTTGATGAATGTATACCTTACGGCGTCGATTATGACTACGCCAAAAAATCTACCGAACGCACGCACCGCTGGGCTGAAAGAAGTTTGGCGGCGTCAACTTCAGATACTCAAGGGCTTTTTGGAATTTGTCAAGGCGGAATGTTTGCAGACCTGCGCGAGGAAAGCGCAAAATTTATTGGCGGTATGGATTTTGCGGGCTGCGCTGTTGGCGGCTTAAGCGTCGGCGAAGATAAAAAAACTATGTATGAAATGTTGGAAGTTTCTACAAAATTTTTGCCGGAAAATAAAGCGCGGTACTTAATGGGCGTTGGAACTCCCGACCATTTGCTTGAAGGAGTTTTGCGCGGCGTTGATATGTTTGACTGCGTTTTTGCCACGCGCGTTGCAAGAAACGGTATGGCGATGGTTAATCCGAAAACTTCAGCTAATGGGCGGCTTGTTATAAAAAATGCTTGCTACACTGAAGATTTTTCGCCGCTTGAAAATGGCTGTGATTGTTACGCCTGCAGAAATAATTTTACACGCGCTTACATTCGCCACCTTGTACGCGCTGAAGAAATTTTTGGCTTGAGACTTTTGACTTTGCACAATCTGCGCTACTTGCAAAGATTTATGGTTGATATGCGCAACGCTATTCTTGAAGACAGATTCAGCGATTTTCGCGCAGATTTTTTCAACCGCTATGAAAGGAAGAATTTTAATGAGTGAAGAAGCAATGGCGTCAATGATAAGTTGGTTGCCAATTTTATTTATGTTGGTTATTTTTTATTTTTTGCTGTACAAGCCGCAGAAAAGGGCGCGTGAGGAACGCGACAAAATGCTAAACAGTTTGCAAGTTGGAGCGCGCGTCGTGACTATTGGCGGGATTTACGGCACGATTGACGAAATTTACAGTGAAACTTTAAAACTGAAAATCGCAGAAAATGTTGTTATCGAAGTCGGACGCGGCGCAATAAGTACGATTGTCGAAAAAACTAAAGAAGAAGTCGAGGTTGCCGACAATTAATAAATTGGATTCTGAAATAAGCATAATTTTTAATGAATGGAAAAATAAAAATGATTAGTTTAAAAGTTTTGGTTGAGGATAAAACTTTGGACGGCTCCAATTTGGAAAGCGAACACGGTTTATCTTTGTACATTGAGACGCCCGCGCTGAAATTTATTTTCGACTGCGGACAAACCGGTTTGGCGTGGAAAAACGCACTGAAAATGGGCGTTGACTTGACGAAGGTCAATTTTGTTGTAATCAGCCACGCTCATTACGATCACGCGGGCGGATTTCCTTCATTGTTAAAATTTGTCAATCTGAAAAAAATTTATACCGGCAAAAATTTTTGGCTGGAAAAGTTTTCTAAAACGGCTGAAGGCTTTAAATATCGTGGCGCGGGCTTTACTTTTCAAGATTTGGCACATTGGAAGATTGAGCAAAAAGTTTGTGACGATATTTTGGAACTTGACAAAAATTCGTGGCTTATTGGAAATTTTGACACGCGCCATAAAGTTGAAATACCTGAAAAATTTGTGCGCGGCGAAAGTAAAATTGCCGATAACTTCGACGATGAAATTTGTTTAGTACTGCGCGAAGGCGACGGCGCAGCGGTTGTAGTCGGTTGTTCACATGTTGGAATTTTGAACATTGTTTCGACCGTTCAAAAACGTTTGGACCTTCCAATTAAAACCGTGATTGGCGGGATTCATTCTGACGATATGAAAATTTTTGCGCGCCTTGAAGATTTCGGCGTTGAAAATTTTTATTTGTGTCATTGCTCCGGCGAAAATCTTCGCGCAGATTTTGCAACCGGAAGTGTTTTGGAATTTTAAACATATTGGATAATCTTTCACAGTTGACAGTTGATAGTGGTTAGAAACTGCTTGCTGCCAATCAGGGTTGTTGCCGCCGCCGAATTAAAATTCTTGCATAAGTTGCTTTACCATTTACAACTGCGCCGACGTAATTTTTGTGTCCTTCGTCAAGATAAGTGGGCGTTCCCTTTATAAAAGCAGGATTATCATTGCGCTTATCTGCAATTAATCCCAAAATTTCAAATTGATTAGGGTTGTATTTATCCAGAAAAGTAATTGGCACGCCCATAACTCCAAAATAATCACAGGGAATTTGCGCAGTTTTGCTAACCTCTATTGCGTCGTAATTGTCATATTTGGGATATTTTTCCGGCGAATATTCAAAAACTAGCGGTAATTCTTCATTGTGCTTTTTCAGTGGAATATTTGTGTACCAAATTGCCGCCGCCCTTGCTAACATTTGACCATCAATTATTCTATAGCGGCTGCCTTCGTCCGAGTTTTCAATAAAATCTTGTTTGTATTTTTCAGGAAAAGTAAAAAGTAAGTCCCTGCCCATTGGAGTATAACCGACAAACATTTTATTCTGTTGAATCAGCGGAAAAATTTCTTTGTAGGTAACAGCGTTTTTGTTTCCAAGAATGACGAAAAATTTTTCATACTTCATAAGCTGCGCGACAAATTCACGAAACAAACTGAAAGGCGGATTGGTAACAACAACGTCAGCCTCTTTCAAAATTTCAATACATTCTGCACTGCGAAAATCGCCGTTACCTTTTAACCTTTCCCAACTGCCGCGGTGCGTCAAAATGTATTGCTTAATATCTTCCAAATCTTCGCGCCCGTCGCCGTTCCAATCTTTGAACTCGTTGATAACAACTTTGTAGGCGTATTCGTTGCGCGGCTTTGTACTGATACTGCCGCCCGCGTCAAAATTCAATTCAGTTTGTGCAACGGGCGAACCAGCGTAACAGGTAACGATTAACTTTTTCAAGCCGAGCGCGTTAAAATTCATTGCAAAATATTTAAAAAATTCACTTTCGTAGGGATCATCGCAGTTGCAGAGAATAACTTTGCCCTTGAAAAAATTTTTATATTCTTCGTGGCGCAATTCGTTTTCAATATCTTCAAGTTGCGTGTAAAATTCGTCTTTCTTAGCCCGCGCGGCGTCATTCAGATTTTTATTTTTGTTCAAAGTTTATTTCCTCCAAAAGTTTACAAAAAAAGCCGCTCCAATGAACGGCTTAAAAATTTTTTTATCTGTAAATTTATTTCTGTAAAAATTTTTCGGTAGTTTCGGCGATATTTGCCGCCCAAAGTCCAAAATATTCCATAAGTTCATCAGCCTCTGCAGAAAAGCCGAAAACGTCATTTATACCAATTCTTTTTACGGGGACAGGATAATTTTCAGCCAAGACGCCGCAAACTGCCTCACCAAGTCCGCCAAAAATTGTATGTTCCTCAACCGTGATAAATTTTTTACATTCTTGAGCCGCTTTAATTGTAATTTCGGCGTCAAGCGGTTTAATCGTTCCCATATTAATAATTCGTGCGGAAATTCCTTTGTCTTTCAAAATTGCGGCGGCTTTTACGGCTTCCGGCAAAACAATTCCCGTTGCGATAATTGCAACGTCCGAGCCGTCAACTACAACTTCGCCCTTGCCAATTTCAAATTTATAATTTTCGTCGTGATAAACGGGCGTAGCACTGCGCGCAAAACGAATGTAAACAGGACCTTCATATTTGTAAACGGCTTTAACCATTTGCCGCGCCTCAATGTCATCTGAAGGACACATTACCAACATTTTGGGAATTGTGCGCATTAAAGCAAAGTCTTCGCAGCATTGGTGGCTTGCACCGTCCGCGCCTACAGAAATTCCGCCGTGACTCGCGCAGATTTTAACGTTCAAATGTGGATAACCGACAGAATTTCTAATTTGTTCATACGGGCGGCAAGCGGCAAACATTGCGAAAGTTGAAACGAAAGGAATTAATCCCATAGTTGCAAGACCGGCGGCAACGCCAATCATATTTTGTTCGGCGATACCGCAGTTAAAAAATCTTTCGGGAAATTCTTTGCCAAACATACCGCTTTTTGTGGAGCCTGCCAAATCTGCGTCAAGCACTACAATTTTTTTATCGATTCTGCCGAGTTCAACCAAAGTTGCGCCGTAACTTTCACGGGTTGCAATTTTTTTTATTTCAGACATTAAAATTTCTCCTTCGTCGAAATTTAGGGATTAGGGATTAAAGACTAGGGGTTAGGGATTTTCCCTAGCCCTTATCCCTTAAATCTTAGCCCTTAATTCTTCAAGTTCGGCAAGTGCCTTTTCACATTCATCAGGTTTAGCGGCTTTACCGTGCCAGCCTGCCACATTTTCCATAAATGAAACGCCCTTACCCTTGACAGTTTTCAGCAAAATAACAGTTGGTTGAGTGCCGGATTTATTTTCGTGGAAAAAATTAAAAGCCTTTTCCAATTCGTCAAAATTATGCCCGTCAATTTTTATGACTTTGCAACCGAACGCCTCAAATTTTTTATCAAGCGGCTCGGTATTCATAACGTCAGAAGTTTTGCCGTCAATCTGCAAGCCGTTCACGTCAACTGCAACGCACAAATTATTCAGCTTGTAATGTGCGGCAAAAAGCATAGCCTCCCAAACTTCGCCTTCAGCAATTTCACCATCGCCCAAAAGTGCGTAAACATTTATATCAAGCCCCAAAACTTTTGCGCCTTTTGCCATGCCGCACGCCGCCGAAATTCCCTGCCCAAGACTTCCTGTACTCATATCTATGCCCGGTGTAGTTTGCGAACAAGGATGACCTTGCAAGTGTGAATCTTTTTTGCGCAGGGTAATTAAATCTTCAACAGGGAAAAAACCTTCACGCGCCAAAACTGAATACAAGGCGGGCGCACTGTGTCCTTTCGACAATACAAAACGATCTCTATCAAACTTTTCAGGATTTTTCGGATCAACTTTAATTTCTTTTTCGTAAAGATAGGTTAAATAATCGGCGGCAGATAAGCTCCCGCCCGGGTGTCCTGATTTCGCGGCGGTTGTACTTTTCACAATATCTTCGCGCACATTCAGGGCGAAAACCTCAAGTTGTTTTTTCTCTTCTTGCATCATAAAAAATTTTTCCTCCTTATACAAGAATCCCTGTAACAATAGCAGGATTTTTGCATTATGTCAAAATTTTTCTTGCAAGTTTTTTTTGTCAATGGTAAAATTTCAAATGACAGGTAGTCGAGGCAAGCGCGGTTAATTTTTAATCGAGGAAAGTCCGGACTCCACAGAGCGGCGTGCCGGATAACGTCCGGCGGAAGTAATTCCAGAGAACAGTGTCACAGAAAATAAACCGCCAAATTTTTTGGTAAGGATGAAACGGCGCAGGTAAGAGCTCACCAGACGTGCAGTAATGTTCGTGCTTGATAAACCTCACGCGGAGCAAAACTAAATAGGAAATGGTTGAGGTTGCTCGCTGACATTTCGGGTAAGTTGCTAGACTTGGGCGGTAACGTTCAAGCAAGATAAATGCTTGCCATTACACAAAATCCGGCTTATCGGTTGCCTGTCTCCCCCAATCGGGGAAATTTAAAATAAGGAGTGATAATTTTGAACAAGGCAGTATTTTTCGACAGGGACGGAGTTTTGAACGTAGATTATATTAACGTACACAAAATTGAAGATTGGAAATGGATTGACGGCGCAAAAGAAGCAATTAAATTCTGCAATGACAACGGCTACCTTGCAATAATTATCACGAATCAAAGTGGAATTTCAAGAGGCTTATTTACTGAAGATGACGTTGAAAAACTTCATGACTTTGTGCAGGATGAACTTAAAAAATTCGGCGCACATTTGGACGGCGTGTACGTTTGCCCTCACCATATTGAAGGGACTGTTGCGCCTTACAATATTGATTGTGAATGCAGAAAACCTAAGCCCGGCATGATTCTTCAGGCTTGCAAAGATTTTGATATTGATGTCAAACAATCTTATATGGTTGGAGACAAGGAAAGAGATTGTGAAGCCGGAATTAACGCCGGTGTAAAGGGTACTTGTCTTTTTGATGGAAAAAATTTATTAGCCTCTGTCAAGAAAATGTTGCAAGATGGCTGAAATAATTTTGGTAACGGGCGGCGCACGCTCCGGCAAAAGTACATTCGCCGAAAAATTGGCGTTGAAACTCGGCAACGGGCGCGCGGCTTACATTGCAACCGCTCAAATTTTTGATGATGAAATGGCGCAGCGCGTCAAAGTTCACAAGTCGCGCAGATTAAGTAACTGGACGAATTTTGAAGCTCCTTTCGACGCAGATAAAATTTTTCCGGCTGTTACTGAAAACGTTATTCTTTTCGACTGCGTCACAATGTACCTTACAAATTGGTTGCTTACCAAAAATCTTGACGACGAAAAACTTTTTAACGAATTTGAAATTTTTATAGAAAAGCTGATAACCGCTGCGCAAAACTCCTGCGCGACGGTTATTTTTGTTTCAAATGAAGTTGGCGCGGGAATTGTGCCGGAAAATAAATTGGCGCGTGTCTTTAGGGATTTAGCCGGGCTTGCCAATCAGAAAATCGCCGCGCACGCCGAAAAAGTTTTCTTGACGGTTGCGGGGCTTGCTGTCGATATTAAAAAAATTGCAGAAAGGATTTAAACCATGCCGGAACTCAATCAAGATAATCCATACATAATTACAAAATTTCCGGGCGAATATTACATTGACGAAACGCAAAGATTCACTGTGCCACGAATGAACAAAGGCAGCATGCCAAATGACGGCGGCAACTTAATTATTGAGGCTGAAGACTATGAAGATTTCATAAAACGCGAACCCGCCGCCAAGAAATTTATTCGCCGTTTTATTGGCGGTGAAGAATTTTTATACAATAAACCGCGCTATTGCCTTTGGCTTGTTGACGCTACGCCCGCCGAAATTAGAAAAATGAAACTCGTTTATCAGCGCGTTAAAGCCGTTAAAGAATATCGCTTAAAAAGCAAACGTCCACAAACTCGTAAATCTGCAGAAAAGTCCGCGCTTTTTGGAGAAATTCGACAACCTGCCAGCGATTATATTTGTATACCAGAAACAAGTAGCGAAAGGCGAAAATATATTCCTATGGCGTGGGTTAATAAAAATATTATCGCCAGTAATGCTTGCTTAGTCATTCCGGATGCAACACTTTGGCTTTTCGGACAACTTGAAAGCGTTGTACATATGGCGTGGATGCGTGCAGTTGCCGGGCGATTAGAAATGCGGTACAGATATTCGGCAAAAATTGTTTACAATAATTTTATTTTTATAAATGCAGACAAGAAACGCAAGGCAAGAATGGAAAGGGCGGCGCAAAAAATTTTGGACGCGCGGGCGA
>CALDHY010000021.1 GCA_937901445.1 uncultured Selenomonadales bacterium | reverse complement strand
AATCCCTAGTCCTTAATCCTTAATCCTTAGCCCCCGGAAAAAATTTTATATTCCGGCAATTCGGCTACAATTTGCCAATTCCCCGTCGCCAATTCTAAAAATTTCTGTACAGATTTATTTTCAACGACGGCGATAACTTTTCCGGCGGGCAATTCTTTAAAGTCCATAAAAGGCATTACGTTTGTTGTTGACCATTTCATATTTGCCGGTTTTAACTTTGCAATTTTTTCTGTTTCTTCAAGCCGGTAAACTGTCAAGCCGCTGTAAAATACCAATGAGCCCGCGTAACCTTGCCCGTAACTTACAACGCAAGTATTTTTGTCAACCAGCGGCAAAATTATTTCTGCCGTTGCCTTGTGCGAATTTCTTTCACAAATATTTAACGCTGCAAAAGTTCCAATCGTGAAAAAAACTACCATTGCCGCCGCAATTCGCCCAAAAAGTTTTTCTCTCTCAACGAAAAATCCCGCAAACAAAATCGCTACCGGCATCATATAAGGCAAAGTGTACGTCGGATATTTTGTGGCGAAACTTTGAAAAACTATAAAAACCGTTGCCGCCCAAATTATCAAAAATCGTTGTCGCGTGTCAAGCGCGGGAAGTTTTTTTATCTTGACAACAGCCAATAACCACGGGAAAAATCCTATCACGAAAACTACCGCGTAATAGTACCAAACGTCATATTGCGGGTGTTCCGACACCGTCGCTCTCAAAAAATTATGTACGCCCAAAAAGTCCGTCAAAAATTGTTGACCGTGAATCAAGTACATTGGCAAATACCAGATTGAAATTATTGCCAACATTAAAATTGCGCCCTTGAAAATTTCGCCGCGCAATAAATATTTTAAATCACGTTGACTGATTAAAAATAAAAAAATTATCAAGCCCGGCAGTAAAAATCCTATGGGACCTTTCGTCAAAATTGCCACGCCCGCCGCCGCAAACGCCACGTACAACAGGCGCGGTTTATTTTCAGTGTAGGCGAAAAAAAATGTCATAAGTGCGATTGAAATTGTACAAAATAAAGTCATATCGGTAATTATTGCGTGCGCCACATACCAATATTCGGGCGCAGTTGCCAAAATTACCGCCGCCGTGAATCCAATTTTTTTGTTAAACATTTTGGAGGCAAAAAAATATGTCAGAAAAACTCCTGCCGTTGCAAATACCGCCGGAAAAAATCTTAACGCAAATTCATTCACGCCGAAAATTCCGTACGCCAATAAAATTTCCCAATAAAAAAATATCGGCTTGTCATACCAAAAATTTCCGTAAATGCGCGGCGAAAAATAATCGCCCGCCTCAAGCATTTCTTTTGCCGTCAGCGCGTAACAATTTTCTGTAGGGTCGGTTACGGGAATTAACCAGTTGCAGAAAAAAAATAACACGCCGCACAAAATCAGTAAAATTTTTTTATTTTCCATTCAGCCTAAACGTCCTCGAATTTTCCAGATTGCGCCTTTTCGACGCGGGCAATTCAAAAGTCAGATTGTCGTTAAGTTTTAAAATTCCCAATTCCAGAAAAATATTAATAGCAGTGAACATTTTTTGAACTGAAATGAAATTTTTACTTGAACTGTTAAATTTTTCGGCAAGGGCGGGAATGTTGAAAATTTTTTCACTGTCAGCCTTTAGAAATTTATAAATTTCAGCCAAAAATTCCCGCGTCAAAATAATTTTATCGTTGCAATGTGGCGCAATATCTTTTACAAAACATTTTAAAAAAGTTTCGCCGTTCCAACTGTCAATCGAAGGTTGAAAAACAATATCGACGGGCGAATTTTCAACCAAGTTTGCAAAATTGGCGTTACCGAAAGAAATTGCGCGTACGTTTTGATTTTCTTCAGAATCTGCGCGAATGATAAAGCTTAAGTGCGATTTATCCGCGCCAACAATTTTAGCTGCTTCGCAACGTACATTTCGGCAAGCTAAAACGGCTTCGGGGTTGCCAACGCCGCATGGCTCAATTTTTTCAAATTCTTCAGCGGTTTTCAAATTAATCTGCGCAGGGTGTACAAGTGCATCAATTTCAACAACGGGCGGAAAATCTTCATCTGTCAAATTTTCTCTAACGTATTCATCGAAACGTTTTTTAAGCTCGGGAATTTTTTTAGTTGGAATGGAAAAGCCCGCGGCTTGAGAGTGCCCGCCGTAATTGTCGAATAAATCCGCCATAGTGTCGAGAGTATTTTTAATGTGGAGCGCGGGAATACTGCGACAGCTGCCGCGAGAAACTAAATTGCCGACAGAAATTATGATTGTAGGCAGTGAATATTTTTCTGCAAGTTTTGAGGCAGTCAAGCCGATAATTCCGGCGTTCCAGCGTCCGTCGTCAACAACGAGCGTCCAAAGGTTACCGCCTTTTTCGTCACGCAGGATTTGAAGTTTTTCTTCAGCCTGTACAAAAATTTCACGTTCAATTTCCTTGCGTTCAATATTGGCATTTTCAAGTTCAGCGGCAATTTGGGCGGCTTTTAATTCGTCGTCAGTCGTCAAAAGTTCCACGCCGATTTTTGCAGATTTAAGACGCCCGACAGAATTTAGGCGCGGCGCAATTTGAAAGGCAACATTTGACGCAGAAATTTTTTTGCCTTCGTAGCCGGAAATTTTTATTAATTCTTTCAAGCCAATGCAATTTGTATCGAACATTTTTTTTAAGCCGAGTTTAACAATTTTGCGATTTTCGCCGGTAAGCGGCACAAGGTCGGCAACGGTTGCAAGTGCGACAAGTTCAATATCGTTTGTGTATTCAGAAAAAGGCACGCCTTCCAATTCCTGCGCGAGAGCTTGAGCGATTTTAAAGGCAACGCCCGCGCCGCAAAGATTTTTGTCGGGGTAATTGCAATTTTCTTGGTGCGGGTCGATAACTGCCACAACTTCGTCGGGGTTAATTTTTTCAAGCGCGGGGAGGTGGTGGTCTGTAATTATAAAATCAATTTGCCCTGCAACGGCGGCAATTTCTTTGGCGTTGGAAATTCCGCAGTCAACCGAAATTAAAAGCGATGCGCCGCCTTCGATAATTTTTTCAAGTGCGGGAACATTTATACCGTAACCTTCGGAGCGGTCGGGAATATAATATTCAACATTTGCGCCGTAATTTCTAAGTGCGTGCGTCAAAAAGGCAACGCCACTCATGCCGTCAACGTCATAATCGCCATAAATGCAAATTTTTTCTTCGCCTTCAATCGCTATAATAATTCTGTCAACGGCGTCTTCCATACCTTCCATTAAAAGCGGGTTGTAAAATTCCTGCGCTTTTTCTGCATTCAAAAATTTTTCTGCGTCAGCCGCGTTTGTTATGCCGCGATGAATTAAAATTTTTGCCGTTAATTCATCTATACCGACTGCCGCCGCAAGTTTTTTTACCTGCGCCGCGTCTTCTGTTTTTATTTGCCAAGTTTTATCCATTGTGAACTTCCTTTTTTATAGCCAAGTTGTTTTGCCTTTGCAAAATCGACTTTAGCTTTATCTTTTTGTTTAGTCAATTTATAAAATTCTCCGCGCATTTGGTATGCCGGTGCATAATTTGGTTCAAGTTCAATAGCTTTGTTAAAATCGGCAAGTGCTTTGTCTCGGAATATGTCAAATTCATGCAAAGGAAGGTAACATATTCCGCGCCCTAAATATGCCGGAGCTAAATTTGGATTAAGTTCAATCGCTCTGTTGCAGTCATCCAAAGCACTTCCTGTTTTTTGCAAGGCAAATTGAATACTCGCACGATTAACATAAATTTCTGCACGATTGGGATTTAATTCAATAGCTTTATTTAAATCAGAAAGTGACTTGTTATACTGTCCTAAAAAGGCATAAGTTATTCCGCGATTGTTGTACGCATCTGAATAATCAGGATTAAGTCTAATTGCTTCATTGTAAAGTTTTAATGCCCCTTCATGGTCTTCCTTTTCGGCAAGTGCTATACCTTCATTAAGTTTTTGTTCAGCTAAAGCATTTTTATTTTCTTCAGCGTGTACAACCGATATTAAATCTAAGTTGTAAAAATTCGGCGTAAATGTAAAAGCTCCAACAGCCAACGCCGCCGCTAAAAATCTGCGCGAAAATTTTTTGGTAAACATAGAAATTCCTCCTTCAAAATTACTTTTTCCAATTTCTAAGCGTCAACCACAATGGACCCGCAATGAAAATCGAAGAATAGCAGCCGCTGATAAAACCAATCGTCAAGGCAAAAGCAAAATCTTTGGTCGTATCGCCGCCGAAAAAGTACAGTGCAAGCGTCGTAAACAAGCAAGTAAAAACCGTGTAAAAGGAGCGCGTCAAAGTTTGATAAACCGAGCGATTGACAATGTCAGCCAAATTGGAGCCGCGCCTGAAGTGCAATTTTAAATTTTCCCTGATTCTGTCAAAAATAACAATCGTATCGTTAATAGAATAACCTACAATCGTTAAAAGCGCGGCAACAAATGACGAGTCAACCTGTTTCTGCGTAAACGAGAAAATCGCCAGCACAATCAAAATATCGTGAATCAACGCAATTACCGCCGAAATACCGAATTTAAATTCAAATCTGTAGGCAATGTACAAAATTATCAGAATCCACGAAATTACCAACGCCATTACCGCGTTAAAAATCAATTCGCCGCCAATCGTCGCTCCAACTTTTTCCTCGCGCAGGACTTCATAATTTCCGACGTTTGATTTTATCCCTGCCATAATTTCTTTTCGCTGATTTTCTCCAATATCAACCGTGCGAATCATTACATTTGTTGACGCGGCAACGTCCGAACTTTCGCCTGAAAGTTGAATTGTGGCGTTGTCTAAGCCGAACGGGCGTAAACTATCACGAACTGTCGAAATTTCTACCGGTTGTTCAAATTTTAAATCAATAATCGTACCGCCGGTAAAGTCAATTCCAAAATTAAAGCCGCGTACCACCATTGAAATTAATCCCGGTATTATTATCAGCAACGAAATCATAAACCAAATTTTGGCGCGTCCCGCAATGTCAAACTTGGGCATTTATTTTGCCTCCTTCGGATCGAAAAGCATAAAGCCGTCAGCGGCGTAAATGCTCGGATTTTCAAAAAGTTTTGCGTTGACTAAAAGTTTCAGCATGTATTGAGTTAAAGTTATCGCCGTAAACATTGACAGCAAAACGCCCAATCCCAAAGTAATTGCAAAGCCGCGAATGTTGCCCGTACCGAACATAAAAAGTACAAACGCCGCAATTATTGTTGTAATGTTGGAGTCAAAAATTGTTGTGAAGGCGCGCTTAAATCCCGCGTCCATCGCAAGCCGAATACCTTTGCCGAGTCTGAATTCTTCCTTGAAATGTTCAAAAATTAAAACGTTGGCATCAACCGCCATACCTATTGATAAAATAATTCCTGCAACGCCCGGCAAAGTCAATGTGGCGTCAAGTGCTTTTAAAATCGCAAGCAAAAGTAACGTGTACGCCATAAGTGAAACGTCAGCGATAAAGCCGCAAGCGCGGTAAAACAGCAACATAAAAAGTAAAACTGCCGCAATTCCAACTACAAACGCAAAAACAGATTTATCTTTTGAATCTTGCCCGAGTGAAGGTCCAACCGTGCGCGTTTCAATGATATTGACTTTAACAGGAAGTGCGCCGCTGCGCAGTAAAACCGCTAAACGCTGTGCCTCTTCCAAATCACGTTGCCCGCTGATTTCTGCGCGACCGCCGAAAATTGGTTCACGTACAACGGGATCTGTCAAAACTTCACCATCAAGCAGAATTGCAATTTGTCTGCCGACGTTTGCAAGTGTAGCATCTGCAAATTTTTTCGCGCCTTCGTCAGAAAATTCAAGGTGTACAACAGATTGATTATTTTGCTGATTCATTGCGGCTTGCGCGTCTTTTAAATCAGTACCGGTTAAAAGCGTGTTGCCCTCTTCGTCTTTGAATTCAAGCATAGCAGTTTTGCCGATAGTTTGAATAGCGGCGTCAGGGTCTTTAATTCCGGCAAGTTCAATAATTACGCGGCGTTCGCCTTCACGTTGAACTATTGGTTCAGTCAAGCCGAGTTCATTAACGCGCCGTTCCATAATCGAAACAACGCGCTGCATTGCGTCATCGTCAACTTTTGCAATATCAGTATCTTCAGCCTCAAGTACAACGTGTGTACCGCCCTGCAAGTCTAAGCCCTGCCGAATTGATTCAGCAAGCGGGCGCACGAAAATTACAAATAAAGCCACAATTACCGCCAAGCAAGCAAGCAATTTGGCTAAAACATCTTTCCTCACAAAAATATTTCCCCTTCCAAAAATTTTTGAACACCGTTTTAATTATTGTAAAGTATTCAAAATTATAAAGCAGCTTAATATTTTTGGCAAGCATTGTAAACTTGTTTCAAAGTTTCATTCATGCTGCCGGTACGATAACCCTGCAAATCCAGCGTCACATATTTAAAGCCGTAACTTTTTAATTTGCTTACAACTTCATCGCGCAGATTCAAAAGTTTCTCAAATTCGGCGGGCAGAATTTCAATTCGTGCTATTTCGCCGTGTATTCGTACCCTGAACTGTTTAAATTTTTTATCAAGCAAAAATTGTTCGGCGGCGTCAACCATTTTTAATTTTTCGACTGAAATATTTTCGCCGTAGACAAAACGCGACGCAAGGCAAGCAAATGACGGCTTGTCAAAAGTTTTTAAATTTAATTCTTTTGAAAGTTGACGAATTTCACTTTTATAAAGTTCAGCATCGCGCAGGGGACTTTTTATTTTCAATTCGGCGATAGCTTGCATACCCGGTCGATAATCGCCGTTATCATCCATATTTGAACCCTCTGCAACGTAGGAAATTTTATTTTCGGCGGCAATTTCCAAAATTTTTTTGAACAAAGTTTTTTTGCAAATGTAGCAGCGGTTTTCGGGATTTTGGCTGATATTTTCGACGCTTAAAATATTTTCGGTAAAAGAAATTTGTTTGATATTTTCGGCGCGGCAAAATTCTACTGCCTCTTTAGTTTCACGCGCAGGAAAAAATTCTGAAGTTGCAGTTACGGCAATAACTTTATCGCCCAAAACTTCCTTTGCAATTTTTAATAAAAATGTTGAATCGACGCCGCCGGAAAATGCAACCGCCACGCTTCCCAACTCGCGCAGATTTTTTTTCAAGTTTTCAAGTTTCTTGTACAAAATAATTCCTCCAAACAAAAAAGGACTAAGGATTAAGAAAATTTTCCTTAAACCCTAGCCCTTAGCCCCTAGCCCTTAATCTTTAGACAAATCGCCTTTATCTTTGAGCCAACTCATCATACCGCGAAGTTTTGCGCCGACTTGTTCGATTTGATGTTCAGCGTGGATTCTGCGTTGTGCAAGGAAATTAGCACGACCGGCGGCGCGGTTTTCGACTAACCAATTACGCGCAAATGTACCGTCTTGAATTTCTTCAAGTGCTTTTTCCATAGCTTTACGAACTTCAGGGGTAATGATTTTCGGACCGGTTGTATAATCGCCGTATTCTGCAGTATCGCTAATGGATTTACGCATTTTCGCCATTCCGCCTTCATACATTAAATCGACGATTAATTTCATTTCGTGGAAAGTTTCAAAGTAAGCAATTTCGGGCTGGTAACCGGCGGCAACCAAAGTTTCAAATCCTTGTTGAATTAAATGAGTTACGCCGCCGCAAAGTACGCACTGTTCGCCGAATAAATCAGTTTCAGTTTCTTCTTTGAAAGTTGTTTGAATGACGCCTGCGCGAGTGCCGCCAATACCGCGAGCATAAGCAAGGGCAATATCAAAACATTTGCCGGTTGCATCTTGTTCGACTGCGAAAACGTCGGGAACGCCGCCGCCTTCAACAAATGTACGGCGTACCAAATGACCGGGACCTTTCGGCGCAACCATAAACACGTCAACATTTTTGGAAGGTTGAATTTGTTTGAAATGAATATTAAAGCCGTGTGCAAACGCAAGAGCCGCGCCGTCTTTCAGATTAGGCGCAATTTCATTTTTGTAAACGTCAGCCTGTTTTTCGTCAGGGATTAAAATCATAACAATATCAGCGGCTTTAACGGCGTCTGCAACATTCATAACTTTCAAGCCTTGACTTTCGGCAACGGCTTTAGACTTGGAGCCTTCGTAAAGTCCAACAATGACGTTGACGCCACTTTCTTTAAGATTTAAAGCGTGCGCGTGCCCTTGTGAACCGTAGCCGATAATTGCAACGGTTTTACCGTTCATAACTTCCCAATTTACATCTTGGTCATAATAAGTTTTTGCCAAAATAAATTACCTCTTTCTATTCATAGAATGTAAAAAAGTATAGCACTATTCATTTTGAGTTTCAAGATTTTTTTTATTAGTGAGATTTAGTTTTGAAACGCCCGCCGACAATATCATAGACAGAATTAATTGTAACAAAGGCGTTTTCGTCCATTGACAAAACAATTTCTTTAACTTTCGTAACCTCAAGGCGATTGACGACGCAATATAAAATTTCTTTCGGCAATTTTGTATAGCCGCCCTGCCCGTGTAAAATTGTGACGCCGCGTCCAAGTTGCGCGTTCAATTCGTCCGTAACTTCTATTGGATCTTTCGTAACAATCATAACCGCGTATGTTTCATCAAAGCCTTTTGTTACAACGTCAATCATTTTGGCAATTACAAAATATGCAACAAGCGAATACATAGCCTTATCCCAGCCGAAAAGTAAACCCGCGCCGCTCAAAATAAAAAGATTGATAAACATTACAACTTCGCCGACCGAAAAGGGCGAATGTTTATCAGCAATAATCGCCACAATTTCTGTACCGTCCAACGAGCCGCCCGCGCGCATAATTATTCCAACGCCTATACCGTCGATTATCCCGCCGAATATCGCCGCCAAAAACGGGTCGTTTGTAACTTTTGGAAATTCCGCCGCAACTTCGGAACAAAAACTCAACATTATAACCGCAATAACCGTTGACACGGCGAAATTTTTTCCAATGTGTTTGTAGCCAATGTACAAAAACGGAATGTTCAAAACTACAAGAAAAACGCCGAAAGGCACGCCGTCAACCATAAAATGTCCCATAATCGACAAGCCGACAACGCCGCCATCTATAACTTGATTCGGTATCAGAAAAAGTTCAAGCCCTATAGAAGCAATTATTGCGCCAATTAAAAGTTGCAACCATTGCAAAATATAATTTTTAATTTGCCGCCCGTGTTTCATATGGACGGCGTGTTTTGTAGTGTCATTGTTGGAATTTTCATTTGCCAAAAATATCAATCCTCCAAAAATTTTTTTTATTATAATTCACGTTGACGCTAATTTCAATGTTGACGTTCAGATAAAATTCAGCTAAAATTCATTAAAAGGAGTGAGGGCGATGTACAGAATTTTTACGGCAATTATTTTTTCATTATTAATTTGTACGTCAGTACACGCGGCGGAAAAAGATTTAAAACTGGAGGCGGATTCGGTAATTTTGATTGAGGCGACAACGGGGCGCGTCATTTATGAAAAAAATGCAGACGTTGTACGCCCGCCTGCAAGTATGACAAAAATGATGACTTGTATTTTGGGGCTTGAATATCTTGTGCCGGACGACAGAATAAGAATTTCGCAAAACGCCGCTTACACTGAAGATTCAGATTTACAGTTACAAGAAAACGACGTAATTTCGGCAAGTGAACTTTTGCGCGGTATGATGTTGGTTTCAGATAACGGCGGCGCGGTTGCCATTGCGGAGGCAGTTTCCGGCAATGTTGCAAGTTTTTCTAAGCTGATGAATGACAAGGCGCGAGAAATTGGCTGTGAACATACGCACTTTGAAAATCCTAACGGCTTACCGAATGACAATCACTATTCGACGGCGCGGGATATGGCGAAAATTTCTATGTACTGTTTAGAAAATTGGGATTTTAGAGATATTGTATCGACACAACGTGAAACGATTCATTGGCTGGAACCTTCCAACGTCACGGTAAGAGTTGAAAATACCAATAAACTTTTGGCAACGTACAAAGGAATGACGGGCTTAAAAACCGGCTGGACGCGCGCGGCGGGCGGTTGTTTGGCGGCGTCAGCTAAACGCGGCGATATTGAATTAATTGCAATAGTTATGCACGCGCCCGATACAGACACGCGCTTTAAAGACGCTGAAACTTTGTTAAATTACGGCTTCGACCGCGTAACCTCGATTTACGGCGTTGACAAAGAACAAGTTGAAAAAAAAGTTTTTGTGCGTAACGGTACAAAAGGTTCAATCGCCGTCGGCTTGCAAGACGATTTAAATTACCCGCTTTTGCGCGATGAATACCGCCAAAATTTAACTGTCGAATACGATTTACCGAAAGTCATTGATGCTGATGTTAAGGCGGGCGATATTGTAGGCAAGGCAAAATTAAAATATAACGGCAGAGTTGTTGCAAGCGTGCCGTTCGTGGCAAAGGAAGACGTTGAGAGCGGTTTTAGTTTTGCGTCAAAGATTGTTTCACTTTCCGAGCCGTTTATTTCGGTGGCTGAAAATTTTTTACTGTTATTGGCTTGATTGACAAGCCGCCAATTACAAAAAAATCCCTGCGTTAAAATGACGCGGGGACTTTTTTATTGCAGAAATTTTTTTATGATGTTCAAAAACTCTTGGCGGTTGATTTTACCTTCAATGTAACGAATAGCATTGCGCCACAACCGAAATTTAAATTGCGCCGAATTGTAGGGAGTATTTTCTAAAATCTTGTAACAATCTTCAAGCCGCGCCTTCGATTGATTAAAAATTTCCTTGCCGAAGCCGTCATAAAAATCTTTGGCTGCAGGTTTACCGATGGCGTTTTGTCCAAGATTCATAATTTCGTTTAGCGTCGGTTGCTTGTTTTGAATAATAAATTTTTTCAAGCCGCCAATAAAATTTTCATCGAGTGCAAGCGGCTTGTATCCCATATGCTCCAATGAAAGCGGCAGATATAATCTTTTACTGTCATAAACTGCCAAATTATGTTGGTGTCCGTGAAAATTTATATCGTAGCCGTGCCCGAAGCGCGGGCGGTGCGAAAACAGAATTATCACGTTGTCGAAGTCAATTACCAATTCTTCAACAACCGCCGTAAAGCCGCAATTCAAGTAAAAGTCTTGCGGCTTTTTATCGTGGTTGCCGCGCACCAAAATTTTTCTGCCGCTCCAACTTCCAAGCCGTTCAATCCAATTTTCATTAAAAGAAATATCGCCCAAATGTATCACTGTATCTTTTGCGGTAATTGTCGAGTTCCAATTTGTTTCGATTAGTTGTTCAAAATTATCCGGGCGGTTGCAATATTTTTTTATATTTTCGTGTCCCAAATGTGTATCCGGTATAACGTAAATCACTTTCAATTTTCCTTTCAATAATTCATACTAAGCGGCAGTCTTTTATATTTCGAGCCGTTGGAAATTTCGCCTTTAAATCTGCGCGAACTTCTGCGTTTAAATTTTTTCATATGACGTTGAAATTTAACCCAACGGCGCGGCGTGCAGTACTCAAGCAATTTTTTTCTGCCGGTCAGCAAATTGTAACAAATTCCCAAATTAGGGTTGCCAATTTTGGAGCAACTCAAATGATTGTCAAGGTAAAGTAAAAAATATCCCGCGTAATGAAGAAAATTTGAAATGTGCGGCGTGGTATTATAAATTTCCCAAAACTTTTTAGGCGGCAGAAATTTTTTCAAGCGGTGTTTTTCATATTGTTTTCTGAAGTAAGAATTGCCTTTGCGGCGCGGCTTAACTTGCGGCAAAATTATTTCAGAAATTGCCGCGTTTAATTCTTCATTTGTCATTGTATCAATCCCATAAATTACAAAAATATTTTGCGAACAAATTTAAACCTTCCTGAATTTTTTCGTAGTAAATTTTGTCGGCGTCCCAAATTTCTTGCGGCGTTTCTTCGCCGTTAAGTTTTACCGTATGCAAGCCGTATTCGTCCGCCTCTTCTGAAACTTCCATTGGCGGAATTTTTTTTGCAAGCAGTGAATAAAACTGCTCCTCGTGCCACTTATGAAAAGGACTGTCAGGGAAATCGTCCCTTATTTGTTCAAATGACCACAGCATTTTTTGAATTGTAGCGCGCCACGCCTGCATTTCCGGCGAAATTTTTTCATGACGATTGAACGGCGGTATTGTATGTTGTTCTTCAACTGTTTCTTCAACCGCCTTGCTTAGTTCTTCGTAAAAAGTTTTATCCGGCTTAAAGTCTGAATCAAATTTTTCAGATTCTTCATCTTTGCTTGAAAAATCATTCGGCACGCCGTAAAGTTTATACGCCAAAAAAATTCGCAAGCCCGCCGATATGTAAACCGAAAATGTTTGAAACAAATTCCAGCGTTCAACCGGCGTAAAGTGCGGCGTATTCGGCAGATTGAATTTCATTTTAGCCTCAAGTTTTTTTCGTTGACGTTTATTCATTGTAATTCCTCCAATCGTTTAAATTTTAGCACGACAGAAATAAAAAATCTTTACGGCGCAGGTAAATTTTTTTGAAATTAAAAAACGCCCTCATTTCGATTTTAAGGGCGTTTTATCTTTTATATAGGTAAAAGTACCAAAACTCTTTGAAAAACGATTCTGGGGGCATTTAGGCGCGTCTACAGCGATTTTAAAAGTTCGTTCGATAAATTTACAAAGTCTTCGATTGAAAGAGTTTCTGCGCGGCGGTCGGAGGCAATATTTGAAACTTCCAACGCCGCTGAAACTTTTTGACGATTAAAACCCGCGCCGACCAATGAATTTACTAAAGTTTTTCTGCGCTGCCCGAATGACGCCCTTACAACTTTGATAAAAAAATTTTCGTCAACAACCTTGAAAGGCGATTCTCTAACGTCACAAACTACAACCGCACTTGTAACTTCAGGGCGCGGCAAGAAACTTTCAGGCGGCACTTCAAACGCAACTTTGACATCTGCGCGAAATTGGACGGCTACAGTCATTGCACCGTAAATTTTGGAATTTGGCGCGGCAGTCATTCGCTCGGCAACTTCTTTTTGTACCATCGTTACAATTTTTGTTACCGGCAATTTTTTTTCAAGGAGCGTCAACAAAATTTGCGTTGTTATGTAATACGGCAAATTCGCCACAACTTTAAAATTCGGCGGCATTAATTTTTCAATGTCAACTTTTAAAATATCGCCTTGTACCAATTTAAAATTTTCGTAGCCTTCCAAAGTTTTTTCAAGCACGGCGGGTAATTTTTTATCGAGTTCAACCGCCGTAACATTTGCGCCGGCTTCCAATAATCCTTGCGTCAATGTTCCAATTCCCGGTCCAATTTCCAAAACTTCATCGCCCGCCGCAATTTCCGCCGCATCAACTATTCTTTGTACAACGCTTGAATCAATTAAAAAATTTTGTCCGAGCCTTTTTGACGCCCGCAAGTCAAACGTTTTTAAAATGTGGCGCGTTGCCGCAATGTCAGCTATTTTCGGATGAAACATTTTCCAACGCCTCCAGAAATTCTGCGCGAGTTACGCCGTAAGAATTTAAACGATTCACAAAAGTTTTAACATTGCCGTAACCAATCCCCAACGCCGCGCCAATTTTGTCGCGCAGTTTTGAACTTTCCGCGCCGCCGCTTAAACCGTACTGCAACATTTCAGCCGCTGTAAATTCTGCGCGCGGATTTAAATTCAGCGTGTGAACTTTTGCAAGTGCATTTCTGATTGATTCAGGGATTGCCTGTTCAACGCCTATATCGTCATTTGCAGTGGCTTCATCTTTTGGAATGTAGGCGTGTTTTGCGTCAGGAAATTTTTTTGTAAGAAACTTTCTGATGTTTTCGCCGGCTGAATCAGGGTCTGTCAAAATAATTATCCCGCGCTTTTTGTACGCCGCCGCAATGTTCGCCAAAGTTTTTTTATTAAAATGAAAACCGCCGGTAGTCAAGCAGTCAGCCTCAACCGCGCGTTTGACGGCGACAACGTCCATTTTGCCTTCGACGACTAAAACTTCTTTCAGCAAATGAGTACCTCCAAATTTATTTAAAATTTTTTTGCAATAAATTAACTAAGCAGAAGTTCTTCAACTAACCGAAAAACTTCATCAGAAATATCAATGGAACTGCGGGCGAAATTATTTTCAGCGCAGTTTATAATTTTCCAGCCGTGCTTTTTTGCAATTTCGCAGTAAGTTTTGTAAGACTTTAACATATAATTCATATCAGATTCGTGTAAATCGTCGCGTCCGCGTTTTTGGCGTAACATAGCCGAAATTTCCGGAGGCATATCCAAAAAAATTGTAAGATCGGGGCGCGGCAGTTGAAACTTTTTAAATTCAGTATCATCAATCCAATTTAAAAATCTTTCGCGTTCAATTTTACGAGAAAATTTTGCGCCTTGATGAGCTGCGTTGGAGCCGGTGTATCTGTCACAAAGTACAATTCCGCCTTCATTATAAAAATCTTTCCACGTTTGAAAACTTGCGAATCTGTCAACGGCGTAAAACATAGCCGCCGCGTAAGGGTTGACATCTTCGGCATTGCCGCCAAAATCGCCGCGCAAATACATTTTTATAAGCGCGGAAGATTCACTTGCATAATCAGGGAAACTAACTCGAATTACATTAACGCGCAAATTTCTAAGGCGTTCAAAAAGTCTTGTAGTCTGCGTAGCTTTACCTGAACCGTCGGTACCTTCAACAACAATTAATTTGCCCATTTCAACACACCTCACAATTTGAAAATTTCTGTTACAAACGTCCGTAAAACTTCTTGCATTACGGTTACATTCAACAGTAACGCTTCAGATTGCGGACGAATTTTTGTATAGTGAAATTTCGGCTCACGCGGTACAAGAAAATCTGTCGGGCAAGGAATAACTTTAAAGCCTTGCTGTTCAAAGTTTAGTACTGCGCGATTCATATGAAACGCCGAAGTTACAATTATTGGTTTATGAAAATTTTTCTCGCGCAGAATTTCGGCGGAAAAAATTGCATTTTGAGTTGTGTTGACGCTTTTAGTTTCAAGTAGGATTTTATCAGTTGGAACTTCAAGCGTTTGTAAGATTCTGCCGGAAATAATCGCCTCTGCGCCGCTGTCTGAATAAACTTGCCCGCCGCTTAAAAGTATTGGCAGGTTTAACTTTTTTTGAAGTCTTACGGCAGTTAAAAGGCGATTGGCAGGGCTTGCACAAAGTGTACCTTCGCCGTCCACGTCTTGCGCGTCACGAATTGCGCCGCCGCCAAGCATTATTATAACGTCTGCCGTTTCCAATTCTGCTTGAGTTGGCGGAGAATATTTTTGCTCCAGCCAGCCCATAGCGCGTTCAGCCACAAAGCCGGTACACATTAAATAAAAAATCAGCGTCCAAAATCCTACAACAAGCGAAATTTTCAAATTGAAACGTGCCAGCCAAATTGTAAGGATGACTAGCAATATAATAAAAAGTCCGGGCGGCAATATCCAGCTTGCGCCGAACTTCATCAAATACACCAAAAAAAATCTACCTTTCAGCCAAAAAATATTTTAGGCTTATTCGGCAGATTGTAAAATTTTTCCTGCAAATTAATTAATTTTAAGAAATATGAAAGTTATTGCGCCCGTGCTCCTTGACGAAATAAACTGCCTTATCTGCAAGCGCAAAAATTTTTTCATATTCGGCGGCAACCGGAACATTTACCGCGCCAATGCTTGCCGTAATTTGAATTTTCATTCCCTCAATAAAAATATCCTTAGCCGCCTGTAAAATTGCGCGCGCCTTGTCAGCTACAAAATTTTCGTCAGCGGGATTTTTCAGCAAAATTACAAATTCATCGCCGCCAAATCTTCCGACATAAGCATTTTCAGAAAAAATTTCTTGCAGTGAATTTGCAAAAATCTGAAGAATCATATCGCCGCATTGGTGCCCGTACGTGTCATTCGCCTCTTTGAAGTGATCCAAGTCAATAACATACAACGCCGCCGTTTCACTTTCTGTAAGACTTTGCAAATAATCTGCACACAAATTTTCCATAGTTTTTTTGTTAAGCAAGCCGGTTAATTTGTCGGTTTCAGATTCTTTTTTAAGCTGTTGGTTACGAATTTTAAGTTGCTGATTGAGTTCCTGAATTTTTTGTAAATCCAATTCTATACCGCGCAATTTCATAAGCTCGGTAATATCGTCAAGCAAAATTAAAATTCCCAACTTTTGCGTATCCTCACGCAGAGCCGAAGATTTTATATGCAAGTACTTGATATTTTCGCCGTCAAAATACTGTACAATATTTTCGTGCGCGTTATTATAATCACCAACTGAATCAAGAATAACTTGGTTAAAATCGTCGTTTTCTTCATATTCTATAAAAATTTCGGCAAAAGGATTATCCAACATTTCGGCGGCAGTTTTGCCCAAAATATTTTCTGCGGCAGGATTGACATATTTTATAATGCCTTTCTTTACAAAAAGTATACCGGCTGAAATATTGCTTAAAATTTTTTCTTGAATCACTTCTTGCATACAGATAACCTTTCGGCAACGCGCAAAACAATTTCTTCAGCGAGTTCAGATTTTGGCATTTTTGTAAAGTTTTCAATTTCACCTGCGCGAGTGATAATCGACGCAATATTTGTATCGACGGCAAAGCCCGCGCCTTCCTTTGAAACGTCATTTGCAACAATGAAATCTAAATTCTTTTCGACGATTTTATTTTTGGCGTATTCAATAACATTTTGAGTTTCGGCGGCGAATCCTACAAGCAGCTGATTTTTTTTGCGCTGTCCCAATTCTTTTAAAATGTCAGGATTTTTGACAAGTTCAAGCGTCAAAGTTTCATTATCTTTTTTAATTTTTTGCGCGGCAACATTTTTAACTCGATAATCTGAAACGGCGGCAGACATTATAACCGCGTCAACAGAATCAAATTCAGCCAAAACTTCAGCGCGCATTTGTTCGGCAGTTTCAACCTTGATAAATTTTAAATTTTTTGGCGCGTCAACAGTGGCATTGCCGGAAATTAAAATAACTTCCGCGCCGTGAACTTGCGCCGCCTTTGCAATTTCATAGCCCATTTTGCCGCTTGAACGGTTACCTATAAATCTTACAGGGTCGATAGGCTCTTGAGTGCCGCCCGCCGTTACAAGAATTTTTTTGCCTTCAAGAATTTTGGGAGCGAAAAATTTTACAATTTCCGCGCAAATATTTTCAGGCTCGGCTAATCTGCCTTTGCCGCTTGTGCCGCAAGCCAACAAGCCTATTTCGGCGTCGATAATTTTTACACCGCGACTTTGTAAAATTTCAAGATTTTTTTGAGTGGCAGGGTGTTCAAGCATTAAAGTATTCATTGACGGCGCAACCAAAAGCGGCGCGGGCGTTGCCAAAACTGTTGTAGTCAATAAATCGTCGGCGATACCGTGCGCCGCCTTTGCCAAAAAGTTTGCAGTTGCCGGAGCGATTAAAACTACGTCCGCAAAATTTGCAAGGGCGATATGTTCAACGTGAAAATTAATTGCGCCGGTAAACATTTCTACTGCAACGGGATTTTTTGTAATTTCTTGAAAAGTGCGCGGAGCTACAAATTCGGCGGCGGCGCGTGTCATAATTACGCGGACTTCTGCGCCCAATTTTTTTAAGCGGCTTACAACTTCAACAACCTTGTAGGCGGCAATTCCGCCGGTTACGCCGATTAAAATATTTTTGCCTTGCAGTTCATTCATTGGAAGTTTCTCCGTTCATCGAGTAGGTAATTTTGCCTTCATAAATTTCTTCCATTGCGTCAGTTACGAATTTATTTGAAGGGTTTTCGACGTGGCAAGTTTCGCCCGCCAAAAGTTGACGCGCGCGCTTTGACGCCAATACAACCAATGTATAACGGCTGTGCGTGCGTTTTACCATTTCATCTGTTGAAGGGTTTACCATACTTGGAGCTAAAATACTCAATTTAAATTACATCTCCTAACAAATTTTTCAGTTAATGTTAAATTTTTTTATCGGGGTTACCGCCCCGCGACCCGCTTTTAATTTACGCGGCAAGCAATTTTTCAAAACTTTTAATCGTTAATTTTTTTGTCGAGGTTGCCGCCCCGCGTTCCGCTTTTAATTTACGCGGCAAGCAATTTTTCAAAACTTTTAATCGTTAAATTTTTTTGTCGAGGTTGCCGCCCCGCGCTCCGCTTTTAATTTACACGGCAAGCAAATTTTCAAAAAGATTTTCATTGCGATTGACTTTGCAACGTTCGGCGGCGATTATCGCTTTAATTTTTTCAACCGCCGAATCAACAGTATCATTTACAACAACATATTGATATTTTTTGCCGGTTGCAATTTCACTTGTTGCAGCTTGAAAACGCCGTGCAAAAGTTTCAGGCGATTCACTGCCGCGCCCTTTAATTCGGTTGCTTAATTCTTCAAGCGAAGGCGGCAACAAAAAAATATACACGCCGTCGGGACGCTTTTTCATAACGTTCAACGCGCCTTGAATATCAATTTCAAGTAAAACATCTTCGCCGTGATTAAGCCGCTCTTCGATTTTATGAATTGGCGTGCCGTAAAAATTGCCGTAAACTTCAGCATATTCAAGGAATTTATCTTCAGCTATCCATTTTTGAAATTCTTCAACCGTCACGAAAAAATATTCTACGCCGTCCTTTTCGCCTGCGCGAGGCTGCCTCGTTGTTGCCGAAATTGAATAAAAAAGAGTCGAACTTTCAGCCAATAATCTTTTGCAAACAGTACCTTTGCCCGTACCGCTTGCGCCGGAAACTACCAATAATAAGCCTTTTTGCATTTTAAATTTCACCTGCGAAAACTTTTTCAGCCGCGCCCGTCATATAAACGCGGTTATCTGCGCGCCATTCAATTTTTAAATCGCCGCCGTCCAAATGAACTGTTGCAGATTTTTCTGTTAAGCCGTTCAAACTTGCCGCAACGACCGTCGCGCAGGTTCCCGTACCGCAAGCCAAAGTTATACCGCTGCCGCGCTCCCAAACACGCATTTTTAATTCATTGCGGCTTAAAACTTCGACAAATTCGGTATTGGTACGGCGCGGGAAAATTTTATTGTGTTCAAACTTCGGACCAATTTTTTCAAGATTAATTTTGCTTAAATCGTCAACAAAAATTACACAGTGCGGATTTCCCATTGAAACGCAAGTAATTTTAAAAATTTTGCCGTCAACTTCCAGCGGCTCGGCGATAACTTTTTCTTTGTCGAAAGTTACGGGGATTTTTTCAGCCGTCAAAATTGGCTCGCCCATGTCGACTGTAACAAGATTATTTTCAAGTTGGACAGTCAAAATACCCGCGCCCGTTTCAACTTTTAAACTGCCGGAATTTTCGCCGAGTAAAAATTTCGTGAAACAACGAATACCGTTGCCGCACATTTCCGCTTCAGAGCCGTCCGCGTTAAAAATTCTCATTCGCACTTCAGCAACTTTTGACGGCAAAACATAAATGACGCCGTCCGCGCCAATTCCAAAATGCCTGTCACAAAGTTTTATGATATTTTCGGCGGCGTCAATTTTTTCAGTTTGGCGGCTGTCGATTATTATAAAATCGTTGCCGCAACCTTGCCACTTTTCAAATTTTTGCAAGTTCTCAACTCCTAGCAAGACAATTTATTTTTCCGCAATTCGCGCAGGATTTTTTGTGTTGGATGTTTTGATTGTCTGAAATAATTTTTTCAAGACCAATAATCGCCGTAACAGATTTTCGCGGTACAAGCATCAGCGATTCAGTTAAACTCATTCCAATTTCCGGCGCGCCCGTAACATAAAAAAATTTTTTCTGATTTTCAAGTTGCCAATCGCCGTAACCGGGACTGAAACGCCAACGCATTTTCAAACTTTCTTTTGCAGCAACGCGGGCAATAGCTTTTTCGAGTTCATCGGCGGCTTGTTCAACGGCGGCAGTGGCGGCGGCGTCCAAAAGGACCGACGATACATAATTTCCGGCGGCAAATTTTTTAGTAACTTCGAGTTCGATATTTTCACCAACAGTAACTGCAAGGCAAGCAACTTTTTCGCAACCGGCAAGGTGTTTTATAATTGAATTGCCGAAAATTTCAAAAGGCGGCGCAGAATTTACAATGTGGCTCGCGCAGTCATAATCGTAAATTTTATAAATCCCGCGCACGTCCAAAAGTAAAAGTGCTTCGTCGCAGGCGTCAGAAATATTTTTTTCGTCGAAGTTTTGAGCTTTTTTTAAACCGGCGTAACGTCGAGTTTCGGCGACGTCAACTTTTAAAATTTGCGCGTTATAAATTGGCAAAACTTTTCCCCCTAATTCCTAAATAAGCGGGCGGCGGGCGCGTTGAAGTGCTTGAGCGGCGTTGGCGCGTCCTTTTTCTTTATCCATTTTGTAAACGTACGCCATAACTTCAGCAATAGCCTTGTAAAGTTCCGGCGGAATTTCCCTGTCAATTTCAAGAGCCATTAACATATTTACAAGCGTTTTATTTTGGTAAACCGGAATTGAATTTTTCTGCGCGGTAGCCAAAATATGCTCGGCAACATGCCCTTTACCTTTTGCAGTAACGCGCGGCGCGGCGTCATGTTGCATATCGTATTTTAAGGCAACCGCTTTTTGTTCGGCTATTCGTTCCTCTTCAGTTTTAAATTCTTCGTCCATTCAATTCCACCCCCAAAATCCGGCAATATTATATTTCTTGCAAAGTTTAACGTCAAGCAACGAAATTTTGTTGAATCTGAAAATAAAAAGAAAATCCTTGCCAAATACGAACAAATTTTTTCGTAAACAATAATAATTTCTTGTTGACGTAAATCTGAAAAAAAGTTAAAATTCAAGCGTCACAGGGAAGTGGCGCGGGATCCTTCTTGAAAGGAGTTTTAAAATGAAGATGCAAACTAATTTGAAAGTTAAAAATAAAAATATAAAAATCGTCAAAACTTACGAGGAGGAGGGAGCTTTGGCTAAGAAAACGGTTGAAAAAATTCCTGCAGTCGAAAAAGTTGAGACTGTTGAAAAAGTTTCGCCGGTTGTTTCATTTGTTATGGTGTCGAAGATTAAACTTTGTTTCCGTGAATGTGCAAGCATTGTAAAAGTTGCATCAGAAACCGGTTGTCTTGTAGAAATTGCGTCTGGCACAAAATCCGGCGATTCAGACAGTATTTTATCGCTTGTCAATTTGGCTGTTACTGCGGGGCAAAGTTTAGTACTGAAAATTCACGGCGAAAATAACCGCGAGGCTTTTTACAGAATTTCCAAAATACTTAACGGCGAAGTTGAAGCTGATGTAGAATTACAACTTTAATATAATTTTTATATTGAACTTTTTAAGTCGGGAGTTTGTAACTGCCGGCTTTTTTGGTTTACGCAGGAAAAATTTTTGAAGCGTTGAAAACTATTTTAAAAGGAGTAATTTTATGTCAGATTTAAACATTTCAAAAAAAAGTATTTACGCCATTTTTAGCGGACACGGCGTCAATTTTTTAATTCCGGATTATCAACGACCGTATTCATGGGGAATTGAAGAATGTGATACTCTTTGGGAAGATTTAAAAAATTTTGCTATTCCTGAAGACAACGCAGATTATTTTAAAGACGATAACGATGAATATTTTTTAGGTACAATATTAACTGTTCGTAATTCTTCTTCGCAAGCTGAAGTTATAGACGGTCAGCAACGCTTGATAACTCTTTTGCTTTTATTGCGCGCGTTTTATAAAGAATTTGGTGACGTACAAAGCAAGGTACGTGATAAAATTTCTGAATGTATTTGGTATTTAGATAAGGACGATAACCCCGATAAAACTCGAGCCAAAATAAAATCTGAAGTTGCCACAGAAGAAGACAATACCGAATTACAAACTATCCTTGAAACAGGCAATTCAAACGAAAAAAGCACAAATCATTACTCTAAAAATTATCGTTACTTCCAAAATAAAATTATCGAATTTAAAAATAAAACGCCTGATAATTTTTCATATTTACCAAAAAGGATTATTCAAAATTGTATAATGTTGCCGATTGAAACAAATTCACAAGATACGGCGTTAAGAATTTTTACCACGCTTAATGATAGAGGGATGCCGCTTTCTGATTCAGATATTTTCAAGGCGCAATTTTATAAATTTTATTCTAGTCCTGAACAAGGCGGCAAACAATCTAAAGATGATTTTATAAAACGTTGGAAACAGCTTGAAACTATCTGCAATGAACATTTTCATCCGCACAGAGGCACTGCTACTGATGATTTATTTATGAAGTATATGTACTACCTGTTGGCAAAATCTAAAACTAAAAGTGATACATTTAAAGGTCTGCGCATTTACTATGAGCAAAATAACTACCAAATTTTAAAAAGCGAAAAGACGTTTGAAGATTTAATAACGCTTGCGAATTTTTGGCATGATATTTTTATTTTTAATGAAAAAAGATTTTCGCCGCGCGTTTTGAAGCGGTTGTACGTTTTGAGTTACGCGCCTTACTCAATGTGGGAAAATATAGTTTCGCTGTACTTTATGGGCAATAAAGATTCTCAAAATAAATTGAACGATGAAAATTTTTATAAATTCCTGAACAAGATAACGGCATTTTTTTTAATGTTTGCAATAGTTCAGCCGGGCGTACAGGCAATTCGCCGCCCGTTTTTCTTGGAGTTTCAAAATATCTTGCACGGCAACGAATTAAATTTTGAACAATTCAAGCAGAATAAAGAATTATTTCGCGCTAAACTTTTTGAAACAAAATTTTCACAGTCAAAAACTATTACTCGTTCAATGTTGGCGTGGTGGACTTTCCAAAATGAAAATCAGGAATTGCCGCCGCTTGATACAAGCTTAGAAATTGAACACATTTTCGCCAAAAAACGCGCCGAAATGGAACCCTTCAAAAGTCCGGAAAACCTTGAACTTTTGGGCAATAAAACTTTGCTTGAAAAGCGTATAAATATCCGTGCGGCTGATTATCGCTTTGTTGACAAGAAAAAATATTATCTCGGTAAAACCGGCAAGAAAAATGAAACGCCAACTTTCAATCTGGAACTTTTAAATTTGGCAAAAGAATATTATGATTTTACAGAAAAAAACATTACTCAACTCAACGAAAAAATCTTTGAAGCTTTTATCGACTACCTTGCAGAAAACAATTTGCTGAAATAAAACTGCGCGACGGTCGTATTGGCGGCTGTCAATTTTTTTTGTGCAGGAATAAAATATTTTGCCGCCGAATTATACCAAAATTATTTTTCAAGGAGACTTTAAAAAGTGGACAGAAAATTTAAATTGGGTATAGGCGCAGGAATAGCCGCGTTGGCAGTTGCGGGCGGCGGCTACTTTTGCTTAATCGCCGGAAAGGATACGCCGGAATACGCACTTCAAACAGTTGAAAAAGCCGTTGAAAATCACAACAAGGCAGATTTTTATAAAGTTGTCAATCTGGAAAGTATTCTTGACGAAAGCTACAGCAGCATTGTTGAAGGCGTTACCGACGTTGATAAAACTATGACTGAAGACGCCCGCGACGCAATAAAAAATTTTACCGAAATGCTGCGCGAGCCGTTACTTTTGAGTTTGAAGGCGGCGATTGATTCATACATTGAAAACGGCGAATTTAACAAGGAAGAAAATGCAAGCGTCAAAACTCTTGTTGAACGGACGGGCTTTGACAGGTTTGAATATCGCGGCGTTGACAGCGTAGAAATTAACCCGCGCAATTCAAACGAGGCAACCGCCAAAGTCCGAATTTATCAGCCGGAACTTGCACAGGAATTTGTTTTCAATATTATTTTGCGCCGCAATATAAATGACGAATGGCAAATTGTACAGCTCCAAAATTTTTCGGACTTTATTAACAGTTTGAATCAAATTCGCCGCGTTCAGCTTGATAAATATCTTGAACAATCCGCTGAAATTAACGCACGCCACGACGCAATTATTAATGACTCCGACCAAAAAAATCTTGAAATTATGGCTGAAGGCAGTTTGGGGCAAGACAAAACTCGCGCAGATTTAAAAACGCTTATGCTTGAAGTTGTCAAAAAAGATTGGGAAGCGCGCAAGCAGGAACTTTTCAGTTTGTACGTACCGCTCGGCGCAAAAACTCTTCACAATCTGCGAATGAAAATTTGTGACTTAGAAATTGGTTACGCCGAAGACTACGCGCAATGGATGGACGATAAAAAAGCGGCTACCGCAAAATCTGCCGAAGATAAAAAAAGAATGGCGCGAACTTTAAAAGATGAAGAAAATATTTTGGTACGCCGAATAAGTAACAAGGAGTTACAACAATGAAAATAAATTTTGTTTGTTTTGGAAATATTTGCCGCTCGCCAATGGCTGAATACGTTATGAAAAATCTTGTAGAAAAAGCCGGTTTATCTGATAAAATTTTTGTAGAATCTTCAGGTTGCCACGCCACCGGCTACAGTCAAATTTCAAGCGGTACTTGCTTTGAACTTGCCAAAAATAATATCTCATTCGACCCTTACCGCGTTTCAAGAAAATTTGAAGAAACTGATTTTAAAAACTGCGATTATATTATTGCGATGGACGGCGGCAACTTTGCTGATATAAAAAAAATTACCGGCAAAAATTCCGGTAACAAAATTTTTCTTATGATGGAATTTGTCGGCGAAAACAGGGACGTTGACGACCCGTACATTACCGACGACTACGCTAAATCTTACGAAGATATTTACCGCGCTTGTGCCGCGCTTTTAAGAAAGTTAGTTCAATCGTAAGCAAGCATTTCAGTCATATTTTCATTTAAGTTACTAAGATAATTTTTTAAATCGTCAGCAGTTTCAGGGTTCCTCAAGGCAAATTCAATGTTTGCTTGCAGGAATCCTATTTTAGTTCCGACGTCGTAACGGTGCCCTTTGAAAACGTAGGCGTACATTGCCTCTTCTTTCGACAATCTTTTCAGTGAATCTGTAAGTTGAATTTCGCCGCCTGCGCCGGGAGTTTGATTTTCCAGATAGTTAAAAATTGTAGGCGTCAAAATGTATCGCCCCAAAATTGCGATATTGCTTGGCGCGTCTTCTTTGTTGGGCTTTTCAATTAAATCACGAACTTTATAAACATCGTTATCGACGTGGCGACAATCAACAATCCCGTAACGGCTAACCGCGTCCGGCGAAACTTCCTGCACGCCCAGAATTGAAGTCTTGTATTCATTGAAAACCTCCACCATTTGTTGAAGTACCGGCTTTTTAGATACAACAACATCATCGCCCAAAAGTACTGCAAAAGGTTCATCGCCAATAAAATGACTTGCCGTCAAAACTGCGTGCCCTAAGCCGAGCGGCTGTTTCTGCCGGATAAAGTGAATGTTTGCAATTTCAGAAATTGACTTTACCATTTCAAGCCACGCGGTTTTTCCTGCTTTTTCGAGTTCCATTTCCAATTCTATTGAGCGGTCAAAATGATCTTCGATTGAACGTTTACTGCGCCCCGTGACAATAATAATATCTTCGACACCGGCGGACGCCGCCTCTTCGATTATGTATTGGATTGTAGGTTTATCGACGATTGGCAACATTTCTTTTGGTTGCGCCTTAGTTGCCGGTAAAAATCTTGTACCGAGTCCCGCCGCCGGTATGACTGCTTTTCTTAGTTTCATAAAAATTCCCCGTCAAAAATTAAAACATTCTGCGCGCTCCAATGTAACGTGCGTTGTAGTAACTTTCGTGCAATGAAGAAATTGTAACGCCGCGACTTGAACTTGCGTGAATGAATTTGTTATCGCCAACATAAATTCCGCAATGTGACGCGCCGTAAGTGTAGGTTGTAAAGAAAACTTCATCGCCCGGCAAAAGTTCAGAGCGTGAAATTGGCGTGCCTACTTCGTATTGATAATCTGCGGTACGCGGCAAAGAAATTCCTACTGAAGCGTAAATTTGTTGCGTGAACGCCGAGCAGTCAATACCGTAATACAAAGAATTTCCGCCGAATACATAGGGCGTACCGAGATATTGCATGGCTGTACTGATTAAACGGCGGCTGATATACGAAGAGCCGCGACTTACTTCAGGCATTTCACGCCCGACAAGTGCGCGGTAGGTTGTTTCGTCAACGTAGCCGCTTACTTTAATTCCCTTAGATTTTTGAAAAGATTTTACTGCATCCACAGTTGAAGGACCAAAATCGCCGTCCGCCATAACGTCATAGCCGAGTTTGATAAGGTGACCTTGTATTTCTGCGACTTCCGAGCATTGATCTCCCATCCTAAACGCGCCTGACGCAAAAGTCACGGAACTAATTGCAAAAATCATCATCGCCGTTACTAAAGTCCTCAACAACATAAGTTAAACCACACCTTTCTTGGATTTAAAAAAACCTTGCTTATTATACTTAATTAATCTGATTTAATACTGAATTTGAAAAAATTTTTCAAAATTCCTCTGCGTGTGCGCTCATCCCCTTTATACAAAGTTCCATCAAAGTATCAAGCGGCATATTTAAATTTTCTGCGCCCTGCGTGATAACTTCACGGTTACATTTGGCGGCAAAGCGTTTATCCTTGAATTTTTTCTTCAAACTTTTAACGCTCATACCGTCAAATTTTTCAGGACGCATTAAAGAATAAGCGTGAACAATCCCCGTTAATTCGTCAACCGCGTACAAAGACTTTTGACAATCTGTAGTTGGTTTAACGTTGACGGGGTGCAAGCCGTAAGCGTGCGAAATTATCGTTTCAATATCTTCATTCGATACGCCCTCCGGCTCCAAAAGTTCCCTTACGTGTTGGCAATGTTCGTCCGGGAATTTTTCAAAGTCAATGTCGTGCAAGTAGCCTATCGCCGCCCAATGTTCCTTATCTGCGCCGAAATATTCAGCCATTGCCTCCATTGCCGCGCTAACCGCCGCCGCGTGCGTGAATAAGTGCGCTTCCGTTGTGTGCTTTTTCAAAATTTCTTTCGATTTTTCGAGTGTTAAATTACTCAATTAAATTCCTCCTAAAAAATATTTATTGTTCAAAATGCTCATTCCATTTGTTAATTACAAAATTTTTGTTTGCAGAAAGCCATTGTAAAATACGATTTAAATCTTTTTGCGGGATTTTACTTTTGTTATGCTCAATTCGAGGTTCATCCTCAATCCAAATTTTTGTTGCATCTTTCACAGGTTTTCCTTTGCAAACGTGAACATGCACAGGCTCTCCGGTTTCATGCGACCAGAAAAAAATTAAATATCCTAACAACTTACATATTTGCGGCAAAATCTGCGTCTCCTTTTGAATTTTCACGTGCAATATCCCAAATTAAAAAAGCGTTGTTTCTTGCATATTCCAACAAATTTTGTAATTCTTGAGAATTAAAGCCGGAAAAATTTTTTATATTTAACGCGGGCAAATTTGACTCAAGAAAATCGAAGCCGTTTTCAGTTGGACGCTCAAAATAAATTTTAATATATTCCATTCCGGATTCATTCAAGTGAATATCGCCGAACGTCAAAGTAATTTCGTCAATTTCCGAAAAAAAATATTTCATTTAAAACACTTCCTTAAAGCTTGTCCTGTATAAGAATTTTCAACCTGCGCGACTTCCTCCGGCGTACCAAATGCAACAAGCTGCCCGCCTCTATCGCCGCCGTCAGGACCCAAATCAATAATATAATCTGCATTTTTAATAACGTCAAGATTATGTTCAATAATAATCACGCTGTCGCCGCGTTCAACCAGTCTTTGTACAACGGCGATTAATTTTTTCACGTCGTCGAAATGCAAGCCGGTTGTCGGCTCATCCATAATGTAAATATTTTTCAGTTGAGTTACGGGGCGTGCAAGCTGCGCGGCAAGTTTTACACGTTGACTTTCGCCGCCGCTTAAAGTGTTAGCAGGTTGTCCAAGTTCAATGTAACCTAAGCCTACATCGTGCAATACTTGCAACATTCTTTCAAGTGCGGGAATATTTTTGAAAAATTCAAGTGCCTCGTCAACAGTCATTGCCAAAACTTCAGCGATATTTTTACCTTTGTATTTAACTTCTAAAGTTTCTGCGTTGAAACGCGCGCCCTTGCAAACGTCGCAGGTTACGTAAACATCAGGTAAAAAGTTCATTGGAATTTTTTTTACGCCGTTACCGCTGCAACTTTCGCAACGCCCGCCCTTGACGTTGAAACTGAAACGGCTGGAATTATAGCCGCGAATTTTGGAGCCTTGCGCATCTGCAAACAAATTTCTGATTCTGTCAAAAACTTTTGTATAGGTTACAACATTGGAGCGCGGCGAACGCCCGATAGGGTCTTGGTCGATTTTTATAATTGTGTTGACGCCGAATTTTTTTAGAGTTTCAGTATCCTTGATTAATTTTGGGTAAATGACGTCCTCAACCAGCGTAGATTTACCGGAACCACTGACGCCGGTTATAATCGTCAAAACTTCAAGCGGAATTTTTACTGAAAGATTTTTTAAGTTATTGGCGGTAAGATTTTCAAACTCAATAAATTTTTCGGCAGTTCGACGAACGGCGGGAACTTCAATAAATTTTCTGCCGCTCAAATAATCGCCCGTCAAAGAATTTTCATTTTGTGAAACTTCGTCCGCCGTTCCCTGCGCGATAACTTCGCCGCCGTGTTTGCCCGCGCCGCGCCCAATGTCAACCAACATATCAGCCGCCCGCATTGTTTCTTCGTCGTGTTCAACAACTAAAAGCGTATTTCCCAAGTCGCGCAGATTTTTTAAAGTTTCCAAAAGTTTTTCGTTATCGTGTTGGTGTAAACCGATTGACGGCTCATCTAAAACGTACAGCACGCCGGTAAGTGCCGAGCCGATTTGAGTTGCAAGGCGTATTCTTTGAAATTCGCCGCCGCTTAAAGTCGCAGATTTTCTTGACAAAGTTAAATAATCCAGTCCGACATCGCACAAAAATTTCAAGCGGGATTTTATTTCTTTCAAAACTTGCCTTGAAATTTTTTTATCTGTATCGTCAAGTTTTGTATCGAGCGCAGAAAAAAATTGCCCGCACTTTTCAACCGACATATCGCAAACTTCAGCAATATTTAAATCAGCAACGGTTACACTCAACGCGGCAGGATTTAACCGGTTCCCGTGACAGTCGGGGCAAAGTTCAAAGGCGTCATCATTCGTTTTAAATTCGTGAACGGCTTGCATCCATTCAAACATACTTTCCCAATTCAACTGCTTAAAAATTCTGCCCAATCCGCCGCAAGTCGGACACGCGCCGCGCGGGCTGTTGAAAGAAAAAAGTTGCGGCTCAATATCCGGCAAAGAAATTCCGCAGTCAACGCAAGCATTTTTTTCGCTGAAAGTCAAAAGTTTTTCGTCAGTTTGAACATAAACCACGCCGTTACCAAATTTCAGCGCAGTTTCCAATGAATCAGACAGCCGCGAGCGAATACCTTCACGAATAATCAGCCTGTCAACAACAAGTTCAATTGTATGTTTTACGGTTTTTGCAAGTTTAATTTCTTCGTCAAGTTCTCTAAGTTTGCCGTCAACTTGAACGCGCACGAAGCCGGAATTTTTCAGCCGCTCAAAAATATCTTTGTGCGTGCCTTTTTGGCGATTGACAACCGGCGCAAGTAAAGTAAATCTTGTACCTTCAGGCAAATTTAAAATCTGCGCGAGGATTTGATCTAAACTTTGAGGCGTAACGGGTTTACCGCAATTCGGACAGTGCGGCTTGCCTATCCTTGCAAAAAGCAGGCGCAGATAATCATAAATTTCAGTAACAGTGCCTACAGTCGAGCGCGGGTTATTGTTGGTAGTTTTTTGGTTAATCGCAATGGCAGGGCTTAAGCCTTCAATCAGTTCAACGTCGGGCTTATCGGGAAGTCCCAAAAATTGCCGCGCGTAACTTGAAAGACTTTCCATATAGCGGCGTTGCCCTTCAGCGTAAATCGTATCGAAGGCAAGGGAACTTTTGCCGCTGCCGCTGACGCCCGTAATTACCACAAACTTTTCACGCGGTATTTCGACGCTGATATTTTTCAGATTGTGAACGCGCGCTCCGCGCACTTTTATAAAATCCAAAAAAATTTCTCCTTCAAAAATGATTTTAAATTTTACACCTTTTTTTCAGATTGTGCAACTTGACAAACGCCACAAAAAAAATTATCATTGCGCCCAAATTTAATAATCGATGATTCTAAAAAAGAAAGTCGGCGAGTTTAAAAATTCGTCGGCTTTTTGCGTTAAGGAGATGATTTGAAATGAGTACAAAAGAATTGACGATTGGCGCAGTAATGGCGGCGTTTGTATTTTTGGCAACGTTCGTACCGAAAATTCCAATACCGCTGGGTTATGCACATTTGGGCGACGCGGCAATTTTTTTGGCAGTAATATTTTTTGGGCGGCGCGTAGGAATTGCAAGCGGCGTTATCGGTTCGGCGTTGGCAGATTTAATCGGCGGTTTTCCAATTTGGATAGTACCGACGATTTTTATAAAGGCGGCAATGGCTGAAACTTTTTACAGACTGCGCGAAAAATTTTTTGTGGCGTTAATAGCGGCGTGTTTGGTAATGACGCTGGGTTATACATTTGCCGGAGCGTTTTTGTACGGAAGTTTAGCATTGGGGCTTGCGTCAACGCCGGGCTTATTGGTTGAATCGGCGGTAAATATTTTGGCAACGATCCTTTTAAAGGCGGCGTTAAAAACTAAAATTTAACTTTACAAAGTTTCACTGATTGTTTAATATTTGATATTATTAATCAGGGAGAAATTTTTATGATTAAGAAAATTTTATTTTTGGCTTTAGTTTTAATGGCGATACTGGTTAGCGGTTGCGGCGAAAGTAAAAAAATTTTAAATGTATCGTACGATCCGACGCGGGAACTTTACGCCGTTTACAATAAAAAATTTAAAGCTTATATGAATGACGGCGAAATAGTTTTGACACAATCGCACGGCGGCAGCGGCAAACAGGCGCAGGCAGTCATTGACGGCTTGGAAGCTGACGTTGTAACTTTGGCGTTGGCGTATGACGTTATGAAAATTGAAAAAGCAGGCTTGATTAACGCGGGCTGGCAGAAAAATTTTCCTACAAATTCTTCGCCGTATACTTCAACGATAGTTTTTCTTGTACGTAACGGCAACCCCAAAAATATTTCAGATTGGCAAGATTTAACACGTGACGATATAGAAATTGTTATGCCGAATCCGAAAACTTCAGGCGCGGCACAGTGGGGATATTTGGCGGCGTGGGAAGTTGCCAACAGAAATTTTAACGGCGATGAAAATAAAGTCCGTGAATATATGAAAAAACTTTTTGAAAATGTAGTGGCGTTGGACAGCGGCGCGCGCGGCTCAACCATAAGTTTTGTAAATCAAAAAATTGGCGACGTTTTAATTTCGTGGGAAAATGAGGCGTTACTTTCAGTTCAAGAAAATCCCGACGAATACGAAATTATTACGCCGAGTCTTAGTATTTTGGCTGAACCGAGCGTTGCAGTTGTCGATAAAGTTGTTGACAAAAAAGGCACGCGCAAACTTGCAACCGAATACTTGAAATATCTGTATTCGTACGAAGGGCAAGAAATTGCCGCGCAAAATTTTTACCGCCCGCGCAATGAAAAACTTTTGGAAAAATATAATTACATTTTCAAGCCGCTGAATCTTTTCACGATTGATGAGGCGTTCGGCGGTTGGCAAAACGCGCATGATGAACATTTTGCTGACGGCGCAACTTTCGACCAAATTTATTACAACTAAAAAAGGCAGGTTACCCCGCCTGAAAATTTTTACTGTAAAACAAAATTAAAATTTGAAAGTTCACTTAAGCCGAAATTATTTTCAGTTTTAGTATCGACAATTTGAGCGTTTGAATCGGGATTTACTGCGGCAGTTTTATGTTGAGAAATGACGCGCCCGCCTTCGTCGTAAACTGTTATCAAAGTTGAGCCGTCTGAAAGAATTTGCGTCAATGTTTGAGTTTTTTGACTTGCCATAGTTTCTGCGTCATAGTCAGCCGCTCTGCCGTTTTTCAGGTTGTCAAGCACTTTTGAAAAGGTTTTTGAGTAGTCGCCTTGAGAATTTTCATACGCGGCAAAATTTTTGTTCCAGCCGTTGACAGGATTTATTTTCACTTTTAAAACCTCCTTTAAAAGTGTATCGCAGATTTACCAAATATAATTCAGCCACGTACAAATTAAAATTGCCACTGAAACAATTCCGTTTCGCATAAAATAACTTTGTGTAACCTGTGAAAAATCTTTCGGCGTTACGATACTGTGTTGATAAATCAAAGTCCCCGTTGCAATTCCTACGCCCAAAAAGTAAATACTTCCCAGATTTAAAATTATTCCTACAATCAGCAAACAAATTATACAAAACACGTGCATAACTTTTGAAATTTTAAACGCGCCCTTTGCGCCGTATTCTGTAGCCATTGAGTGCAAGCCGTGCGCTTTGTCAAATTTTTCATCCTGCGCGCCGTACATTGCATCGAAGCCCGCCATCCAAAAAACTACAGCCAAACATAAAATTATCATAGGTACGGAAAAAATTTCGCCCGTAACTGCAACCCAGCCACCCGCCGGAGCCATCGCTATTGCTATTCCAAGCCATACGTGACACCAGCCGGTAAATCTTTTTGTAAAGGGATAAATCAAAAACGGCAACGCCGCAATCGGTAAAAGTTTCAGGCAAATTGGCGGCAACTGCGCGACGGTTACAATCATTATCAAAAGGCAACCAATTATAAAAAGTACGGCTTCAGATTTTGAAATTAATCCTCGTACCATTGCGCGGTACTTTAGGCGCGGCTGAAGTTTATCATATTTTAAATCTGCAAGATTATTTATAGCCATTGCCGCCGCGCGCCCGGAAGTTACGGCAAGCGCAATTAAAAATAAAGTCAAGGCGTCAACTTTTCCATTCGACGCCAGCAACGCCGCCATAAATGCAAACGGTAAATCAAAAATCGTGTGCGAAAGTGCAATGTTGTTAATGTGTGCCTTGATTGTTGCCAAAAAATTTCCTCCTATTCGCAGTCGACGAACTCAACCAAAAGTTCACGACCGCTTTTCAAAATTAAAATTCCGTCACATTCCGGGCAAAAAAAATTATAACTTTCGACGGTAAAAATTTTGCCGCACTTGTTACATTGGGCTTGAATCGGGACGCGGTTAATTTTCAGCGCGGCGTTTTCGGCGATTGTATTTTTTTTGAGAATATCGAAAGAAAAATTTAGTGCGTCAACTTCAACGCCCGCCATTTCGCCGAGTTTTAAACCTACTGCTGAAATTTTTTGCGCGTGATTTTCGGCGGCTGCGTCCTGCGCGATTTTTAAAATACTTTCTGCAAGTGTTGCTTCGTGCGTAGTAGTTCGCTCCTTTCAGTCGCTTTGTAGTGTGGTAGTGTGGTAGTGTGGTAGTTTTGTAGTAAAAACTATGCCACTACGCCACTATCCAACTATCCCACTACTTCTCCAAAATCTGATGCAAATGCTAACATAAAAATTTTCGCCGCGCCCGCACTTTTTAAAACGCTTGCACAACCCGCTGCCGTTGCGCCCGTTGTAAAAATATCGTCCACAATCAAAATATTTTTGCCGCGTACGTCAACGCCTTCAACTACACTGAACGCGCCCTGCAAAATTTTTTTACGTTCTTCAGGATTGTATTTGTAAAGGTGCGGCGTTGCCTTTGTACGAATTAACAGATTTTCTGCCGGTAAATTCTGCGCGAGGAGCCAATCTTTGAAAATCAATTCAGTTTGATTGTAGCCGCGCTTTTTTAATCTTTTTTCGTGGAGCGGTACATAAGTTGCAATGTCTATATCGGCAAGAAAATTTTTTATTTTGCCGTTGCTTGCGGCGTCGAACAGAATTTTTTGCAACGCGGCAAGTACATTTGTGTTGTTGTCGAATTTCAAGCGGCGCAAAAGTGAACGAGTACCTTTACGATATTTTGTAATTCTCATAATGGCGTTTATCGGAAAAATAAGATTTTTATATGTGTCGATTTTTAAAATTTTCGTCGCGCAGTTTTCGCACAGTTGGTAGCGTTCGTCAACAATTTCTTCACAGACGGGGCAAATTGGCGGGTAAATTAAATAAATCAGCGTCGTTTGAATGAATTTTAAAACGTTTGCAATTTTTTCCAACATTTTTAAAAATCCTTAGCTTTTAATCCTTAAACCCTAGCCCTTAATCCTTAGCCCCTATCCCCTAGCCCTTAAAGATTAGCGGCTCCAATCATACCGGCGTTACTGCCGAGTTCGGCAATGGCAATTTGCGGAATTGGAGCGTGCACGCCGCCGAAACAATCTTCTTTCAAAATATCTGCAAGCGGTTCAATAAAATCTTTTGCATAAGCCGACATTGCGCCGCCGAGTAAAATTAATTGCGGGCGAAACATATTTACAATATTAACAATTCCCTGACCGAGCATCAAAGTATATTGTTCAACAACTTCCATCATTTCGACGTTTTCATTTTTGGCAAGCGTGAAAATTTCGTCAAGTGTCATTTCTTTACCGGCAACTTGCGCCGCCGCTTTTAAAAGTGCAGGAACTGAAACATAAGCCTCAAGGCAACCTTTACGCCCGCAAGTACATAACCGCCCGTGAACTCTTATTACTTGGTGCCCGACTTCACTGCCGCCCATTATTCCGCCCTCAAAAATTTCGCCGTTTAAAATAATTCCGCCGCCAACTCCATTACCCAGCGTAAACATTACAACATCAGAAAAATTTTTGCCCGCGCCTGCTACAGCTTCGCCCAACGCCGCGCAGTCTGCGTCATTTGCAATTCGTACGGGGCAAGGGATAACTTCGCCGAGCGTTTTTGTAAGTTGAACGTCTTCCCAGCGAATATTATTTGAGTAAACAACCGTACCTTTGCGCCTGTCGATTGTGCCGGGAACTCCAACTCCGACGCCTACACATTGTTCAAGCGGAATATTATTTTCTGCCAAAAGTTTCAAAATATTTTCGGCGGTCTCGTCAATTATTTCTCGCGCAGGTCTTTTGGGATTAGTTGGATATTTTTTCACGTCAATTAATTGATTCTGTTCATTAACAACGCCCATTTGAATTTCTGAACTGCCGATATTTACGCCGACACGAATTGGATTAGCCTTTTCACGAATTGTAGTTAAAAGCGCGTCACAAGTTCCCTCAATTTGCCAATCGCCGCTGTTTGCCGGTAAGAAAAATGAATCGCCTTTTTTGTATGAAAGTTTTTCGCCCTTGCTGCTGATAACGCCCGCGCCGTCCAAAATTAAAATGCTCAAAAAAGATTTTTCATTGACGTTGCCTTGTACGCGATAAGTTAATTTGCCGTCCAGATTTAATTTATCGACAGTGAAATAATCGCAGTCTGCAACGTGCGGATAACTTTCAGCACTTGCAACGATAGGGATTCTGTTTGTAACGGCAAGGGCTTTTTCAATGTGTAAATCACGTTTCTTGCCGTCCGCGCCGACTCTGCCGTAATCGTAAATTCTATAAGTTACATTTGAATTTTGCTGAATTTCGGCAATTAAAATACCCTTGCCTATGGCGTGCAAAGTTCCGGATTCAATGAAAAGCACGTCGCCCTTTTTGACGGGTACGGCGTTCAAAACTTCCAGCAAAGTATTTTCTCTGATACGCTGCGCGAATTCTTCCTTAGAAATTTCCTGCTTAAAACCGTAATACAAAAACGCGCCGTCTTCAGCGTCAAGTACGTACCACATTTCAGTTTTGCCGTATTGTCCCTCGTTTTTGAGTGCGTAGGCGTTTGAAGGGTGTACTTGAATTGACAAGTTGTCTTTTGCGTCAATAAATTTTGTAAGAATAGGAAATTCACGGAAGCGGCGGCAGTGCGTGCCCAAAACTTCAAGCCCTTCAATTTCAAGGTATTCTTTTAAAGTTTTGCCAGAGTATTTGCCGTTGGTAATAGTTGACGCACCGGCGGGATGTGCTGAAAGTTCCCACGCCTCCGCCAAAATTGCGCCGTCATATTCAACGCCGTATTCTTCAACCAGTCGATGACCGCCCCACAAATAATCTTTGCAAGCCGGTTTCAATTTGAAAATAGCCATTATAAAATCTCCTTTCAGTCGATTTTTAAGGGTTAAGGATTAAGAATTAAGGACTAGAAATTTTTGCCTTAATCCTTAGCCCTTATTCCTTAGATAACGCGCTGAAATTTACAACAGAAACATTTTCTTTAATAAGCAGTTTTAAAATTTTTGCTGAAGTAACGGCGTTGAGTTCAGCCTCAAAATCGTGTTCCCATTCGCAAAATTTCTGCAACGTTGAATTTTTTGTACCGGGATGCAGCATTACTTCAGTTGTACCTTCGCCCAAATTTCTGATAACTTTTGCCAAAAATCTTTCGGTAACAGATTCGCCCGCCACAATTCCCGAAAAATGATCCGGCGTCAAAATGTTTTTTGTGTGTGCAGAATGAGCGGCAAATTTTGCAAGTGAACCTAAGCCGAGCCGCCCTATAACTTGCCCAAAACTTTCTATTGAGCCGTCCAAAATTTTTGTGTCAGCTACGCGCATTGCGGGGATATTCGCCGCCCGTGCAAGTTTCAGCGCAATTCCAATAATACCGGGAAAATGATGCAAATGCTGGTGGCTGTCAAAGTGCGTTAAGGTTAAACCGGCGCGAGTAACTTTTTCCAACTGCGCGGCAAGTTCAGCCTGAATTTCTGCGCGATTAATTTTGCCCTTGACGTACAATTTCAGAAACTCAATATAATTTGCGTGAAAAATTCCCTCCGGCGTGACAAGTGAAGGAATTTCTTCAGGCGGCAACACGGGATAACCATTCGCTAAAGTGAAGTGAATCCCTACGCCCAATTTTGGATTTTTTTTGGCAACTTCAACGGCGTGTTCAAAAAATTTTCCGCCCGCCATAATCGTGGCTGAACGCAGGCAACCTTTTTTTAAAGCCTTTGCAACCGCAGTATTTATTGACTTGTGCCGCCCAAAATCGTCGGCGTTTATGATTAACTGTTTCAAAAAATTCCCCCTTACCAGCGTAATTTTCTTTGCCACGTGATTAATTCTTTTTTACTTAGCGGCAAGTCGATTGATTGTCCGTTGTCATAGTAAAATTTTAGCCGAAATTCTTTTGCCGTCAACATATCGCGCAGGCTTGCTTTTGGAAATTGGATAAATAATTTATTTTCGTTGCGGCTGTTTGAAAGAGTTTGACGAGTGGCGGCTTCAAGTTCCCACGGGACGCCGTCAATAAAAATTATCGCCTTGTTTAAAAGTTGCGCCTTGTCAAATCGATAATCCCACAAACTCAAATTTGCGCCCTCAAGGTAACCCTGTTCATCTCGCGCAGATACAAATTCAAGCGTGGCGTATTCTTCCAAAAATTCAGTCTTGCGGTGGTCGTGATTCCACGTGTACGAAAAACCGAAAATCCCTATTAACATAAAAAAAAATCCAACTATCAAAAAAATTTTTCTCATAATCATTTCCAACTTTTTTTGCAGTGAATTATATTACAAAATTTATTTTACTGAAAGTGCTGATATTAAATCTTTGGCGGTTAAAATACCGGCGGGAAGTTTCAGTCGCGCCGCCAATTCTGCCGCAACGGGAACATCTAAGCCGAGCCGCTTTATTTCTTTGACGTTTGAAAAAATTTCTTTCGGCGTGCCAATTTTTAAAATTTTGCCGCGTTCCATTACAAAAATTCTGTCAGCAGTTGCCGCCTCTTCCATAAAATGTGTTATTAAAATAATCGTCAAACCTGCGCGATGAAGTTTTTGTATTGTATTTAAAACTTCACGGCGTCCTTGCGGGTCAAGCATTGCCGTCGGTTCATCGAATACGATAATTTTTGTTTGCATTGCAACTGCGCCGGCAATGGCGATTCTTTGTTTTTGCCCGCCTGAAAGTTTGCTCGGCGAAAAATTTTTGTAGCTTGTCATGTTGACTGTATCAAGTGCAAGGTCTACGCGCCGCCGAATTTCTGCCGGTTCAATCCCCAAATTTTCCGGTCCAAATGCAATATCATCTTCGACAATCGCCGCTACAATTTCGTTATCGGGATTCTGAAAAACCATTCCAACATTTTCACGAATTGCCCAAAGATTTTTTTCATCAGAAGTATCAAGCCCGTTGACAAAAATTTTTCCGGCGGCAGGTTTTAAAAGCGCGTTGAAATGTTTTGCAAGCGTACTTTTGCCGCTGCCGTTCGTGCCGATTATCGCTATAAATTCGCCGTCGTCAATCGTAAAATTAATTTCGTCAAGAGCAAGTTTATCGCCCGCCGCCGTTTTATAAATATGCTTAAGATTTTCAGCTTTTATAATTTCCATAATCCCTAGTCCTTAGCCCTTAGCCCTTATTCCCTGAAAAGAGCTTGCATAGCCGCCGCGTAAAAATTTTCTTCATTCGTACCGGCGGAGGCGTTGAGTTTCATCATTGGCAGGCGCAAAAGTTTTCGTACAATTTTTTTAGTCATTTGTTCGACTGTGCGGCGTTCATCTTCAGTCAAATTTGGCAACTTGCCGGAAATTCTTTTGAGTTCACGTTCACGAATTTTTTCGGCGCGGTTCGATAAGTCCGCCATTAACGGCTGAAATTTTAAATACTTGAAACGCTCCGTCATTGCCGCAACTTCGACTTCAATAATTTTTCGCGCAGATTCAGCTTCAAGTTGCCGCGCCTTTACGTGCGATTCTACAACCGCTTCCAAATCGTCAATGTTGTAAAGTGTAACGCCTTTAATTTTTCCAACTTCAGGATCAACGTCACGCGGTACAGCTATATCAATAAAAAAAATCCCGCGCCCTGTACGACGCGCCATAAGCTGTTGAGTTTGCCACGTTTTAATAACGTAGTGCGGCGCACCCGTCGAAGTAATAATAATGTCAACGTCAACTGCGCGGTAAAGTGCATCTTCCCACGCCACAGCTTCGCCGCCAATTTTTGCCGCCATTTCTTCAGCGCGTTCCAAATGATGATTGGCAACGAAAATTTTTTTGACGCCGTGCGCTTTTAAATGTTGGGCGGTAAGTTGCGCCATTTTACCTGCGCCGAAAATAAGCGCGTCTTTATCTTTCAAGCCGTTCAATTTTTCAGCCGCAAGTTCAACCGCCGCCGAACTGACAGAAACCGAATTGTAAGCAATTTTAGTTTCGGTACGAACATTTTTGCCGACGGCTATTGCCCTGTGAAAAAGCGTGTTCAAAATCGTACTTGTTGCACCAATATTTTTTGCGATTGTATAGGCGTCTTTGACTTGTGAAAGAATCTGCCCTTCACCCAAAATCAATGAATCTAAACTCGACGCCACTTCAAACAAATGACGTATGCAATTTTCGCCGTCATATTCGTATAAAAAATTTTCAACGTTGCCGCCGCCAATTAAATCATTCAGAAAAATTTTGACGCTGTCCTCACAATCGCCGGAAGTTACGGCGTAAATTTCGGTACGGTTGCAAGTTGAAAGAATAACCGCCTCATTTAAGCCTTCGTATTCGTCAAGATTTTCAAGCCCGCGTTTGATTGATTCTTTTGTAACTGAAAATTTTTCTCTAATTTCTATCGGAGCGGTTTTATAGTTCAGCCCCAATATTTTTAAGTGCATTTCTGTCTCTCCCAAATAAATAATAGCGAAATTATAGCACGAAGTTTTTTTTAGTAAAGTTTAGGTAAACAAATTCGCCAGCATTTTATAGCAACGATTATCTTTGTAGGGATTAGTCAAGCTGAAAGTGGCAACGGCTTTTTTGGCAACAAAAAAATTACCGCACAGCTTGTCAGAAAATTTTTGCCTCAATGAAATATCGCCCACGCCGAAATTTTTATATTTTATCCCGCCGTAAGTAAAATTGGCGTAAAATTTTAAATCATCATTGCGAAGTTCTGTACTGATTGAAATATTTTCAACCGGCAGAATCAGCAGCGATTTATTTTTTTCGGTTATCGTCGAAAGTTCAAGCCTGCGCGAGTTATCGTAAAAAATAAAATCTGTAGTGTCGAAGCCGCAAAATTTTTCAAAGTCAGATAAGCTCCAACGCCCGTATTTTTGCCACGCCGTATTTTGGAAGAAAGAATTTTCGGGCTGAACTTCATTTGCAACGGGCGTATCTTCAAAGTCAATTTCTACAATATCCAAAATTTGCGCTTCAGTTTTATCTGTGCAGGTTAATTCGGCGGCGGTTACGGCGTCTTCAATTTTTTCATCGTGCGAAATTGGGCGAATCCATTTATTGGTTGAAAGTTCAATCCCTGCCACGCAATAATTACCGTACTTTGCACTTTTGGCAAGAATCACGATTAATTTTTTCACAAGTGCACAATCTCCATTCCAAAAACTTCAGCAAATTTTTCAGCTACAAGCCGTCTGTGACAATTTGCCGCGCTAACTTCCGTACAAAGTAAACAATATCGAACTTCCGGCGAATCTGAATAATTTGTTAAAATGTGCGGTACAATTCGCCGCGCCTGCATTATCTTTTCAAACTCTTCAACGTATTCTTGCCACGTGATTAACTTTTCTTGATAATTTTGCAAAAGTTCCTTCGTCGGCGTAAATTTTAAATCGTGGCGGTAGTCAATGCTTGAAACTCTTTTCAGGAAAAATTTTAAATCCGGAGCCTTTGTAAAGCCTAAAAGTTGAGTGTTGTTGTAAAGTCGCACGTCTATTAATTCAGTTATCCCGTGCATTTCCAAAAGTTCAAAAAAAGTTTCTGCGCCTTTTTTCGTAAAGCCGATTGTAAAAATTTTGGCGGGCGTGGAATTTTTTTTAGTCATAACTAACACCTCGCGCAGTTTTTTTTATTCTACTAAAGACTTTTTGTAAAGTCAAAATTCATTAAAAATTCATTGAAAATTTTCTGCAAATTTTAAAGGAAATTTTTTTACAACGCAGAATAGAAATTTAAAAATTGTTAGAAATTTTAAAATAGGAGCGTGTGAGATATGGCAATTAACACAAAGGGTTTTGGCGCGTATGACATTCGCGGAATTTATCCCGAAAGTGTGAATCAAGAACTTGCATACAGGGTCGGCAGGGTTTTTCCGGGACTTTTCAACGCCAAAAAAGTTGCCATAGGGCACGATATTCGGCTTACCGGTCCTACAATCGCTGACGCCTTGACGCGCGGGCTTACAGAGGCAGGCTGTGACGTTTTCGACGTTGGACAGTGCGGCACGGAAATGATTTATTTTGCTACGGGCTTTCACGATTTTGACGGCGGAATTATGGTTACTGCCTCACACAATCCCAAAGAATACAACGGCTTAAAATTCGTCAAAAAAGGCGTTAAACCTGTTGCGCCAAAAACCGGCTTGCTTGACATTAAAGCCGCCGTTGAAAATGAAAATTTCGACTGGTCTTTCAGAAAAGCAACCGGCTCCGTTTACAAAATTGATATTCTTCATGACTACATAAAAAAATTGTTGAGTTATATTGACGTGAAAAAATTAAAGCCGCTTAAAGTTGTTGTAAATACCGGCAACGGCTCGGCGGGTCCAATAATAAACGAAATTGAAAAATTCTTGCCGTTTGAATTTGTGAAAATCTACAACAATGCAAACGGATTTTTCCCCAACGGCGTCCCCAATCCTTTGTTGGAAGATTCCCGCGTTGCAACCGTCAAGGCTGTCATTGAAAGTCGCGCAGATTGCGGAATTGCATTTGACGGCGATTTTGACAGATGCTTTTTGTTTGACGAACAGGGAAATTTCATTGAAGGTTGCTATATGGTTTGTTTTCTTGCTGAAGCTTTTCTCAAGAAAAATCCCGGCGCAAAAATTGTTTGTGAACCGCGCGCACTTTTGGCAACGCTTGACGTTGTAGAAAAACTCGGCGGCGAAGCGATTATTTGTCGGTCGGGGCATACCTATATGAAGGCGGTACTGCGCGAAAATAATGCAGTTTACGGCGGCGAAATGGCGTCGCATCATTACTTCAGAGATTTTTATTATTGTGACAGCGGGATGATCACGTGGCTTTTAATTTTGGAGTTGCTTAGTCAAACTGATAAAAAACTTTCTGAACTTATGGCTGATAAAATTGCAAACTTCCCTGTTTCCGGCGAAATTAATACTAAAGTTTCAGGCGTCGATAAAGTCAAAGAAATTATGGATAAAATTGAAAAAATTTACGCGCCGCAAGGTGTTTCTGTCAGCAAGATTGACGGCTTAAGCGTCGACTTTGAAAATTGGCGTTTTAACCTGCGCGGCTCGCAAACTGAACCCTATATCAGATTGAATGTTGAATCTCGCGGCGATAAAGTTTTAATGGAAACTAAACGCGATGAATTATTGTCAGTAATTAGGGAATAGGGACCAAGGGCTAGGGACTAAGGACTAGGGGCTAAGGAAATTAAAAATCCTTAGTCTTTAATCCTTAATCCTTAATCCTTAATTCTTAGCCCCTATTTTGTGTAACAAAATTTAGAGGAGGATTTTTTAATGGAGAAGAAAAACGTTGTAAACCTTCCGTCGTTAATCAGCGATTATTACACACTTGCACCCGACCCCAAAAATAAAGTTCAGGGCGTTGCATTCGGCACTTCAGGACACAGAGGCAGCTCCAAACTTCACAGCTTTAACGATACTCATATTGCCGCCATTGCAAAGGCTGTAGCCGAATACCGCAAAACTGAAGGCGTAACCGGTCCTTTGTACATTGGCGCAGATACTCACGCACTTTCAGAACCCGCGCTCCGCACTTGCGTTGAAGTTTTGGCGGCTAATGACGTTGAAATTATTTTGCAGGAAGATTTTAAACCTGTTCCAACGCCCGTTGTTTCAAGAATTATTCTTGCTCATAACTACGAACGCAAAGAAGCCAAAAAAGCTGACGGTATCGTTATTACGCCTTCGCACAATCCACCTACTGACGGCGGTATTAAATACGACCCGACAACCGGCGGACCTGCAAGCGCAGAAACTACAAAAATAATTCAAAACCGCGCCAACGAATTGATTAAAGAAGGCGTTGACAAAATTAAACGTATTCCATTTGAACGCGCCATTAAACTTGATAACGTTCATTTTATGGATTATATGAAACCGTACGTTGACGCACTCGCCCGCGTTATCGATATGGACGCAGTTATTAACAGCGGCTTGAATGTCGGCGCAGACCCGCTCGGCGGCAGCGGTATTTTCTACTGGGATTTAATCAACGAAACTTACAAAATTAAAAATCCAATCAAAGTTGTCAATCCTAACATTGACTACACATTTTCATTTATGCCGCCCGACCATGACGGCAAAATTAGAATGGACTGCTCATCGCCGTTCGCAATGGCTAATTTAATTGCCTTGAAAGATAAATATGACATTGCATTTGGCAACGATACTGACTATGACAGACACGGAATCGTAACGCCGCAAGGCTTGATGAATCCTAACCATTATTTGGCGGTTGCAATTCGCTATTTGTTCACACACCGCGAAGGCTGGAGCAAAGACGCAATGGTCGGCAAAACTTTAGTTTCAAGTTCATTGATTGATAAAGTAGCGGCTGACATTGGGCGCAAACTTTGTGAAGTTCCTGTTGGCTTTAAATGGTTTGTTGACGGCTTATTTGACGGCTCAATGGGATTTGGCGGCGAAGAATCTGCGGGCGCGTCCTTCCTCTGCAAAGATGCCAGCGTTTGGACGACTGACAAAGACGGTATCATTATGGACTTGCTCGCCATTGAAATTACCGCCAAAACCGGCAAGAATCCTTCAGAACACCACAAAGAACTTACAGACAAATTCGGCACTTTCTACTATGCACGTAAAGACACGCCTGCAACTCCCGAACAAAAATCTGCACTCGGTAAACTTTCGCCCGAAAATCTTAAAGCTGATACGCTTGCAGGGGCCCCAATTACCGGCAAATTTACAAAGGCTCCCGGCAACGGCGCATCTATTGGCGGCTTGAAAGTTGTTACTGACAAAGGCTGGTTTGCGGCGCGTCCTTCCGGCACTGAAGATATGTGCAAAGTTTACGCTGAAAGTTTTGTAAGTGAAGACCACCTTAAACAAATTCAAAAAGAAGCTCAAGATATTGTAGCGTCTGTAGTGTGATAGTTTGATAGTGCGGTAGTGTGATAGTTTTTACTACACTACTACAACACCACCCCACTATCCCACTACAAAGTCTCTCGTTGCGGCGGGGGACTTTTTTAAAATAATTTTTAGGGGATTAACTTAATGAAGGTTTTACTGATTAACGGCTCGCCACATTCCAACGGCAACACCGCTGCCGCCCTCAACGAAATGATTAAAATCTTTCAAGCGGAAGGCGTCGAAACAAATTTGGTACAAGTTGGAAATAAAGCCGTGCGCGGTTGCATTGCTTGCAGAAAATGTAAGGAAACCGGCAAATGTATTTTCAACGATATTGTAAATGAAACTGCGCCGCTCTTTGAACAAGCTGACGGCTTGGTAGTTGGTACGCCGGTTTATTTTGCGTCAGCGGCAGGCACTACTATAACTTTTATGGACAGATTATTTTTCAGCACGCTTTTTGATAAAACTATGAAAGTTGGTGCAAGCGTTGTAATTTCTCGGCGCGGCGGTTCGTCTTCAACTTTCGACGAAATGAATAAATATTTTACAATTTCAAATATGCCTGTTGCCTCCAGTCAATATTGGAATATGGTTTACGGCTTGGTTCCCGGCGACGCCGAAAAAGATTTGGAAGGTATGCAAACTATGCGTACACTTGCAAGAAATATGGTTTTCTTAATGAAAAGTATTGCACTCGGTAAAGAAAAATTCGGCTTGCCCGAAAAGGAAAATTGGACACCTACTCATTTTATCAGATAAGGACTAAGGGATAAGGGATAAGGGCTATGGAAATAAAAAATCCTTAACCCTTAATCCTTAATTCTTAGCCCTTAAAAACGACCGAAGGGAGTTTTTTCAATGGCTTTAACTTTAAAAAGCGGATTCACTTTTGATTATGATAATCTTTTTGGCGAAGGTAAAGTTACTCAAGCCGACCTCGACAGCTACAGCGAAGACCTCAAAAAAGCTCATGAAGCAATGAAAGTTATGCGCGACAGCGGCGTTATCAAGGCGCACCTTTCTAAAGACGGCACGCCCGAAAAAGTTTATTTTTCTAAACTGCCTTACATTACCGAAGAAAACGGCAAACTCAATCTCAATTCGCCCGCAAGTATTAAACGCCTCCACGATTTTACCGAACACTTGCGCAACAATATTGACGTTGTAATTTCGCTCGGTATTGGCGGCTCTTTCTTGGGCAATAAAGTTTTGTTTGACGTTTTCGCCGGCGAATTTTGGAACGCCAAAACTAAAGAAGAACGCAACGGCTTACCGCGCGTTTATTTTAGCGGACAAAATATCGACACGCGCCGCACTCGTGACATTATCAACCACATTAAATTTCTTGCGGGCGTTACCGAATCGCACGAAAAACGCAACCTCAAAGTTTGCTTAATTTGTATTTCAAAAAGCGGCGGCACGCTCGACACAATGAGTAACTTTATGGTTATTCTTGACGAACTCAAAAAAGCTGCAAACATCGAAATTGAAATTGTAGCCGTTACAGATCCCAATATGGAAAAGAAAACCATTTTGAAACAACTTGCAGTTGACAACGGCTGGCAACAATTCGCAGTTCCGGACGGAGTCGGCGGGCGTTTTTCAATTTTCTGTGAAGTCGGCTTAGTTACTGCCGCCGTTATCGGTATTGATATTGAAAAATTCCTTGAAGGCGCGCGCGATATGGACGAAGCTTGCAAGAATGAAAATCTTTTTGAAAATCCCGCAATGCTTAACGCCGCGCTTAAATTTGCCGCCTATCAAAAACACGGGCGCAATATTGAAGTTATGATGCCTTACGGCGATTATCTTAAATCTACTTCAGAATGGTACATTCAACTTTTGGCAGAATCACTCGGCAAACAGTTTGACAAAGACGGCAAAGAAGTTTGTTACGGGCGTACGCCGCTGGTTGCAGTAGGTACAACTGACATGCATTCACAAACTCAACAACACCAAGAAGGCGCGCTTGATAAAGTTGTACAGTTCATCAAAGTTCAAAATTGGGCTGATGATTATGTAATTCCAAATGTTTTCCCTGAAACTAAAAAACTTGCTGATATTTCCGGCGTTACAATGAGTGAAGCCCTTGAAGTTGCGCGTCAATCCAACGCGGACGCTCTCAAGTCAAACAAACGCTTTAACGCTTGCTTTACACTTCCGGAACTCAATGAATATCATCTCGGCGAACTTTTATATATGTTGGCAATGTCCGTTGCTTATGAAGGCGAACTTGCAAACGTTGACGCATTCAATCAGCCCGGCGTTGAGGCTTACAAGAAAATTATGGGGCCGAAACTTCAGGAACTCAAAAACTCAAAATAAAATCTGCGCGACTAAATAAATTTTTTTCAACCCGTCGAAAGGCGGGCTTTTTTGTTGCATAAATTTTCAACCTGTGATAAATTAGCGCAGAAATATTTTTAGAAAGGAAGTTTAAATTGGCAAACAGAACTATCCCCGCAATTTCGGTTATTATTCCAATGTACAACACTGAAAAATATATTGGCGAATGCTTAGACAGTATACTCGCGCAGACTTTTACAGATTTTGAAGTTATCGTAGTTGACGATTGCTCGACAGATAACAGCGCGGCGATTGTTGAAAGTTACATTCCAAAATTTGATGGTAAACTGCAACTTGTGCGTTCCAAAATTAATTCCGGCGGCGCAGGAACTCCCAGAAATATTGGTTTAAGAATTTCATTAGGCAAATATATTTTCTTTATGGACAGTGATGATGCCATAGTATCAACGGCTTTTGAAGTTTTAAATCAAATGGTAGAAAAATTTCAACCGGAAGTTATACATTGTGACAGATACTATAAAGCTCCTGAAAATACCGTAACAACTGATAAAAAATTTCTTCAGGAAGTAAGCTTATATCCGCCTACCCCCCCTAGTTTTATGTCAGAAAATGTTCTTGAGCGCATTCAACCTCTTGTAAATATGAAATTCCGTTGGGAGCCCTGGACTCATCTTATTGAGCGAAAATTTATTATGGAACATGACTTCAAATTTTCCAATTTAAAAATTGCAGACGATTTTTTATTTAGCCTCTTGATTCTTTTTACCGCAAAAAAAATTTTACTTGTGCCGGATACTTTTTACGTATGGAGAATTCGGCAGGATTCAAATAGCAAAGAAACTTTGCCAACAGATAAGCTTATTAATCGAAGAGCCGGAGATATTTTTAAATCTGTCGGTATACTGGATAAATTTCTCAATGGATTAAGCGAATTTGCAAATGACCCGCGCAGCAAGTATACTATTTTTGAATTTTTTACAATTCACGGCGGAATATATGCACTGCTCCAGCTTTATACAAAAGTTCCGCCTCATCAGTTGGACGGCTTAATTCGCCGCGAACTTGAACAGATTGAAGATAAAACCGCGCTTACAGCTTTTCTTTTCAACAGAATGAATGTTTTCAACGTCAATCTGATACAGCAACAAAATTTAATTCGCCAACAACAGGCGCAGATTAAGCAGTTACAATCACAAATTCAACAAATTCAACAAATTCAAAAATCAATTTAGGAGGCAGAGATTTTTTGACGACGAAAACAATTCCCGCAATTTCTATTATTATTCCAATGTACAACACCGAAAAATATATTGGCGAATGTTTAGACAGTATCCTCGCGCAGACTTTCAAAGATTTTGAAGTTATTGTAGTTGATGATTGCAGTACTGATAACAGTTGCGATATTGTCGAAAAATATTTGAAAACAGGGAAGATTAAGCTTGTTTGCTCTCAATTCAATTCCGGCGGTGCGGCTGTGCCACGAAATACCGGTATAAGGCTCTCACGCGGCGAATATGTGATGTTTGTTGACAGCGATGATATTATAATGCCTGCCGCACTTGAGGAACTTTTTGATATTGTTGAAAAATTTAATCCCGAAGTTATTCATTGCTTAAAATTTTATGATGCTCCCGATGGAATTATTAATAATCAAACTGCATTTACTATCAATGATTTTGCAAAAAAAGTGGCAGTTAAACAACCGACAATGCTTTCAAAAAATTTAGTTGATAGAGTTGAGGATTATGTTAATGCCAAGATTTGGACAGCCCCTTGGAATTATTTATTTAGGCGAGACTTTATCTTGAAAAATGATATTTCATTCCCCGATCTTAATTTTACCGAAGATGCTATCTTCATTTTTTATGTTTTGTTGTTATCTGAAACTTTTCTCAATGTGCCTAATGTTTTTTATATCTATCGTCAAACTCCAAATTCTATTGTAAGAAAAGTTTTACAACCTGAGGAACTTATAGGACGCAGAGGCAATTCATTGTTCAATGGAATACCAATATTGGATGCTTTTATGCAAAGATTTGATTTTTTCCAAAAAAATCCTCAATACAAGTATAAAGTTTTTGATTTTTTTGCCAGAAATCATATTAACTGCCTTCTCAAACTTTATACACAAATTCCGGCTTATCAGCTGGACGGTTTAATTCGCCGAGAATTGGAACAGATTGAAGATAAAACCGCGCTTACCGCGTTTCTTTTCAACAGAATGAATGTTTTTAACGTCAATCTGATACAGCAACAAAATTTAATTCGACAACAACAAGCGCAAATTCAACAACTTCAACAAAAATTAAATCAAATTCAAAATCTGCAGAATAAAAATATTTTGTAAATATAAAAATTTTTTAACCCGTCGAAAGGCGGGCTTTTTTGTTTACCTTCATTTATATCAAAAATTGACAATCTATAACGCCTGCGTTAAAATTTGTAAAAGCCGTATACTTAATGATTGTGTGTCGGAGGTGAGCTAAAATGTTGAAAAAATTTTTTAAGAATAAATTACAAAAAGGGCAAGCGTTAATTTTTTTCGCAATAGCTGTACCAACGCTTTTTATGTTTGTGGCGGCGGTTGTAGAATTTGGTTGGTGGTTTATCAATCAGTCGCGCTTGCAAAATGCCGCAGACGCTGCCGTTTTGGCAGGAGTCAGCGAAATACTTGAGGAAGCAGACGCAAATACAGTTTTATCTTACGATTTCGTCAATAAGGTTCCGAGCGGTTATTCAGAAATTCCAATAGCAAAAGACGCCAACGGCGACGAAGTTGCTTTAGCTTACGCCGAAAAAAATTTTGCATATGAGCCTTTCAGAAATGAAACAAATTTTTTTGAGCGTCATTCTTACAGAAATTCAAAATTGACGAGCGCAACAGATACGGCTACTCAAAATTATTTTCTTTACCCGATGTACTACGAAGTTGAACTGCGCGGGCAAGTGCAACACCTTTTCAGCATTTTAAATAATTTTGGCGAAATGCCGCTCCACGTCAAGGCGGTTGCTAAAGTCAGTCAAAGTATAATTGCCCCGCTTGAAGCATTGAAAGTTAAAAATGTTATCACCGGTAACTGGGAAGTTCAGAATCGCTATCAAAACATAAATGTAACAGAAGTAAAAAACGGCGTAACCGTATATACATATTCCGATGCTCGTTTAGCATATCAAAACGCAAGCGGACAAAAAACTTTGTTTACCGGCAAATGGAACCATTACAAAGAACCGGGCAAAAACATTTACTACACTGCAAACGATGAATTTAGAAGAGAGCCTGTGGACGTTTTGGTTACTCAAACAGTTCTCGGAAAAAATCTGGACTCCGGTAAATATCAGGATTACGGATCGGCATTTAAAACGGATGCTAACGGCAAAAAGCAATGGGGTTGGCAAGAAATTGAATCAATAAATCTGGACTGGGCGCAAGATTTCGGCTTTACGTGGAGAAACGGCTGGAACTACAGCGTTGCAGATTGGGATATTGGCTACAAAGTTCCTGAAGATGTAACAAAAGTATATCAATATAAAAATTCTGCCAACGACTTTACAGCCAATACAAGGATACACGGCTTTATTAATTTCTATGAAGCTTTTCCTTCCATTGCAAAGAAATTGGATAAAGACGGCAACGAAGATGAATCCGGAAATTACTATTATGTACCTTTGTGGGCAAGAATTGAAAGTGAGCCAATGTGGTCGTACTTGGGACCAAGTCAAAAACAAAGCACGCTGGATACAGTCCACCAAATTATTATCAGCATAAACGAATCAAATTGGATGGATGATGATGATAATGGAAATCCAATTCCAATAACCGCGCCGGAAAAATATCATACCGATGAACAGATAATTTATCGCCCGATTATTTTCTTCTATGAAGGTCCCGAAACAAACGCGGATAACCTTTTCTTGACGCAAAAAGAAAAAAAGGACGGCATACCTGCAGATTATAACGGCTTGCAACGCCCGAAAGTTCGTACACAGTACAGAATGTCAAAGCCTGTCATTTTAAATCTTAACGCTGATTTTTGCGGCGCAATTTACGCGCCAAACAGCCCCGTTGTTATCGTTCCCAACGGACACAGATTTAAAGGCTTTGTTGTAGCAAAATCTTTCAAAACTTTGAAAACTAAATCTGAATCAGGTTTTATCGAAATAGATCACGGAAAATACACAAATAAAAATATGTATAATGAACGCCTTAAAAATTCTAATGGCAATATCATTCCCTTTAAACTGTACGTGAAAACCGAATATAATCCGGAGTACGGGCAAGATGCAACCATTCCGGAAAATCAAAGGAGCGTTCGCGGTGAAGTTCAATTCAACGACGCTACACCTGAAGAAGTCGAGGCTACTTTTGCCGAAGGCAGCGTGTACAGCATTTTCAACATTGAAGAGCTGAAAGATACTTTCTTTGACCCGGATAATCCCTACAGACCCGCTGATGAATCTTTACATATGCTGATGACAATTAACGGTTAAAATTTTTACGGCAAAAAAATTAGCGTCCTTGCCGAAATTGCGGGGACGCTTTTTAGTTTGAACAAAATTTTTAGTTATTCAAAACGCCAAAGTTTTTCATCATTGTCAACATTGACGGCATTAACAATACAATGAAAATTGACGGGAAAATAAACATTACCATTGGAAAAATCATTTTGACGGGAGCCTTCAACGCCTCCGCGCGTATGTATTGGCGGCGGCGTTCCCTGATATTTTCGGCTTGCGTCGTTAAAGTTTTTGACATGCTCGTACCTAATTTTTCGGCTTGAATTACTGAAGTTGTGAACAGGTAAATTTCTTCAATGTCACAACGTTTCGCAAGTTGATTTAATGCATAAGATTTTGTCATACCGAATCTTATATCGTCTTGCATACGTTTAAATTCTTCCGAAAGTTCGCCCTTCATTCTGCCGGTAATTTTTGCAACCGCGCCATCAAATGAAAGTCCCGCCTGTACACTTACGCACAACAAGTCCAGAAATTCCGGCAACTGCCGCCGCAATAATTTTTGGCGGTGTTTTATTTGCCGATTCAACATTAAGAATGGAAAATACGCGCCGAAAATTGCGCCCGCCACGATAATTAAAAATTGTTGCGTCAAAAAATAATCTGTTTCTTTTGCAATGAAAAACGCTACCGCCGTAAAAAATATAACCGACAATATCCAAAAAGCCGCCAATCTTGGAACGCTCCAAATATTTTGTTTACCTGCGCGAAAAATTTTATTTTCCAACATTGAAGTTATTGCCGTCGGCGTGAAAGACTGCAATAACTCTACTAAGCCCTCAAAAAACGGTCTTATGATTCTGTTGAAAAAAGACCTGCGCGACTGAACGTCTTCTTCCTTAGAAATATTTACAATTCTTGTGCGTGGCGTTACTTTACGTTCTTTTTCGGCATTTTCTATCATTATGGTAATTCGACGCCGAACTTTTGATTCCGGCGTTTGCCGCATGTACAAAATCCAATAAATTATCGCCGCCCATACAAGGGCACCGCCCGCCGCAAATACTGCTGCCATTTTTCCACTTCCCCAAAAATTTAAGGGCTAGGGGCTAAGGGCTAAGGAAATTTCCCTATTCCCTAATCCCTAATCCTTAATCCCTAACCCTTAATCCTTAATCCTTAATCCTTAATCATCCAATGAGGGCATTTCAACGCCGTTCATTCTGAATTTGTCAATAAATTGTGGTTGCAAGCCGGAGCCTTCGTAGTGCCCGACAGATTTTCCGTTATCGTCAATATAATCTTGAACATATTTATATAAATCTTGCAAAATAATTGTATCGCCTTCCATTCCTTGAACTTCGGTAATATACGTGATTTTTCTTGTGCCGTCACGAATACGCGACTGTTGAAGAATTAAATCAATCGCCGATGAAACTTGAGTACGAACGGCGCGTACAGGCAATTCCATACCCGCCATTAAAACCATTGTTTCAAGTCTTGAAAGTACGTCACGCGGGCTGTTGGCGTGCGCGGTTGTCAAAGAGCCGTCGTGTCCTGTATTCATTGCCTGTAACATATCCAACGCTTCACCTGCGCGACATTCGCCGACAATAATTCTGTCAGGGCGCATACGCAGGGCGTTTCTTACCAAATCACGGATTGTAATTGCGCCTCTGCCTTCAAGGTTAGCCGGACGCGCCTCAAGCGTTACAACGTGCCGCTGTTGCAGTCTTAATTCTGCCGCGTCTTCAATCGTTACGATTCTGTCAGTGTGCGGAATAAATGACGATAAAACATTTAACGTTGTAGTTTTGCCGCTGCCCGTGCCGCCGCTTACCAAAATATTCAGCCGCGCCCTTACGCAAGCATCCAAAAACCTTGCCATACTCGGACTCAATGTACCGAAACTGATTAAATCTTGAACGCTTAAAGCTTTTTTTGAGAATTTACGAATTGTAACGGTTGCGCCGTTGAGTGCAAGCGGCGGGATAATTATATTGACGCGGGAACCGTCAGAAAGGCGCGCGTCTACCAGCGGCGAAGATTCATCGACACGGCGTCCGAGCGGCGTTAAAATTCTTTCAATAATGCTCATCAAATGCGCCTCGTCGTGAAAGTGCGTATCTGTCAGCATCAATTTACCCTTTTGTTCAACAAAAATATCTTTGTAGCCGTTAATCATTATTTCGGTAATTTTATCGTCTTTTAAAAGCGGCTCCAGCGGTCCGAGCCCCAAAAGTTCGTCGCAAATATCGTCGACAAGTTGGAAACGTTCACCGCGCGTCAAATTTATTGTGGTGTTTTCTGTAATTTCCCTGTCAGTGTAAGCTGCAATGACTGTTTTAATTTGTTCACGTACCGGCTCGCCCTGCGCTATTAAATTTTGTTCTTCCGGCGTCATTTCGTCAACTATTCGCCTGTGAACTGCCGATTTTAAATCTTGCAGGCGGTTTTCTACGTTTGCAAGTGCGGTGTGACGCCCTGCGAATGCCGACGCTTCAACCGGCTGTTCAAATTCCATTGTAGATTTCAGGCGGCTGTTGTATACCGGCGCGGCTTTCTCTTCGACGGGTTTTTGTATTTCCGCTTTTGGGGCTTCCCGCGTATTGCCGAGCCGCTCCAACAATGATAATGCTCTTGCCATAAATTTTTCCCTCGTTTAGTTTCAAATCCCTAGTCCTTAGCCCTTAGTCCCTATTTTTCAAGTTTCATTTTGTAGACAATGGGCAATTCGTCCGGAAAAACCATAAACTTTTCAAACGTATCTGAAAATTGAACCGCGCGTGTAAGCGTGATTGTAACTTGAATATCTTCAGCGTTATCTTCAGTTACGTTTTTAGTATTTCCGGCACTGTCAGCAAAGGCAACCGTCATTTTTGGAGTATATAAGCCGGTTATTGGCGTGGCGTAATTTTCCCATTCGGTAGAACCTTCTGCATTGATAGCGTTCATAACAGTTTGTCGAGAGTCAACAGTTTGTTTCAAAGAAATATCACGTGCGGCGTCGCGGGCGGCGTTGTTGTATTGAATATAATCCATAAACATTGCGCCCATATAAATTATTGACAAAGTTAAAAACATCAGCATTGGCAGAATTACCGCAAATTCAACTAAGCCCTGCCCTTTTTCTTTCATAATGTCCACCACCCTTACCAAAAAAGCCCCCTACGAATAGGAGGCTCTTGTTTTAGGAAAAACCGAAAAAATTTTTCTTGCTAATTCTAAGTTAAAACGCACTTTTTATCAGGTACCAGACGGTTTGACTTTGTTAATTGCGTCAGTTGCCGTGTTATACGCACCGCTGATAGTGTTTCCAAGCGTACCATTAGCTGCATCACCGCTACCAGTACCGCCATAAAAGACAGCAACTGCGACGACTGCTACAACTGCAAGGATGATAGCATATTCTGTCATGCCTTGACCTTTTTCTGAAAGTTTTTCCTGAAGTTTTGCTTTGAGTTCATAAATCCATTTAAACACGGTTACCATCCCTTTCATATCGAAAACTTAAACTTTCCTAAACATTATCGACTAATTCACTAAAAAACTTAAGTTTTTTTGTTACCTTAAACTATAAATTTAATTTACAATCTGGACAGATTATATCAGAATTTTTTTAATTGTCAACTTATTTATCAGAATCTTAAACTTCAATGTCAACAATTTTCATAATGACGAAGTAACCGATAATTTCAAAAATTACGGCGGCGACCATCGCCATTCGTCCAATATCTTCTTCAAAAAGTATCATAAAGCTGTCATGAGAAAGCGTGAACATACCGACACCGGCGGCGAACGGTAAGCCCAAAAGTACAATCGCCGACATTCTGCCCTGCGCGGTTACTGATTCAATTTCACGGCGCATTCTGATTCTTTCGTTGATTGTATCGCTGATATTATCGAGGATTTGCGCCAAATTGCCGCCGACTTCACGTTGAATTAAAACGGCAGTAACAGCAAGTTCAAAATCTGAACTGCCGATTCTTTTATTGGCGTCTTCAAGGACTTCTTCAAGCGGCACGCCCATAACAATTTGATGATACATTTCAGAAAATTCTTCGCCTATTGGCGGTTCCATTTCGTTTGAAATAACTTCGATTGTTTGTTGGAAACTGTAACCTGCGCGAAGGGCATTTGAAATTGTAAGCAAGCTTGTACCGAGTTGCTCGGTAAACGCGCCTAACCGCCTGTTTGAAAGCATTAAAACCATTGCCCAAAATATAACAGGTACGAGGAGAATTGCACCTCCCGCAAAAATATAATTCAAAGTAATAAACCAAACTAAAATACCAGCTAAAAGCATTCCTATCAAATTCAAAACGATATATTCGCCACCGAGTAGCGGTAATCCTGCGCGTTTCATTCGATATTCAAGAGATTGTGCAAAATTTCTTTCGACAAGCGGCTTTGAAACTTTTTGTAAAAATTGATAACCTTTAACGATTAAATCTTCAGCCGTTTCTGCGCGTTTTGCCGTCGGTCTAAAATTGTAGCGGCGCATTCTGTAATATAAGTCAAAACTTTGTGAGCTTTTCCATGCAAGAAATCCCAAAATTATAATGAAAAATACTCCAAACGCCACAAACATTGATATTAAAAGAATCATAATTTATAAATCTCCGGAAATAATTCTGTCAGATAATTTGTCAACAGTCTGCATTAACTTTGTATCGTGCGACAAGCCGTATAAAATCCTGCCGCTGTTTGCAACCGAAACTAAGTTATATTCGTTGGGGAAAATCGCCGTAATGGGATAACCTAAGCGCAATTCCAGTTTTTCGCGTTCTTCGTCGTTGCAGGGATTAACACGAGTAAAAATCGGGTAGTCAACTTTATGTTTCTTGCGCCTTTCTCTAAACATATCAAGCGTGCGGCGCATATGTTCAATTTCCAATCCGGTATTAATCATTGCCACGACAAAATTTGTATCTGCAAAGTTGCTGACCTCCAGCGAAATTGGATTGAACCCGGCGGGCAAGTCAATTAACAAATATCTGAAAATATGTCCCGCCATTTTTACAACTTCAATAAAGCTGTCGGTTTCTACAAGTTCGGCGTATTCCGGACGTTCGGGGCTGCTTAAAATCCACAAGTTTTCTTTAATTTTATGAAAGTACGGCGCAAAAGAAACCGGCGTCAAAAGTTTAATATCGTGCGTGGCGTCAACAACAGTATGGCGCGGCTCCAAGTCAAAGAAAATAGGCAAGTCTCCAAATTGTAAATCGCCGTCAATCAGTGCAACAGATTCTTTAGTTTTTTCGGCTAAGTCGAGAGCCAACAACGCGGCTAAAGTTGTCCTGCCGGAGCGTCCTTTCGGGCTGAAAAATGAAATAATCCTTGACGGGTCGGGCTTGCCGCGTTTTTGATAAAGGTTTATTGTTTCAATAATTTCTTCCGCCTTGAAAGGTTTTATGATACAACCTACAACGTGCGCTTTTTGTGCCTTGTAGGCAATTTCGGCGTTCCAATTTGACATTGTGGCAAGAATTACAGCTTTTGGGAAAAGGTCAACGAACGCGGGCAACATTTCCAAAAGTTGCGGCGCGTCAACGTCAATCAAAAATAAATTTGGGTTATAAATTCGACTTTGCCCCAACGCCGAATTTGCGTCTTTAAATGTTGATAAAAGTTCAAAATTCGGAGCTTTTCTAAGCGTGGCAGACAAAGTATCTGTCATTTGCTTATTAGTTTCGACAATGATTGTTTTATACTTCAAAAAATTCACCACCTTAATTAAAATCGATTCTAAGCCGCCTGACGTGCCCTGTAAGCAACGTTTGACGTTCGAGGGTACTTTTTTACCTAAAAAAATAAAAATCGCAAATAGGGGCATTTACGACGAAATTTGCGATTTTTAAATTTCAACCAAAAAATTTACTCAAAAGTCTTGCGAAAAAACCTTTATTCTCTTCAACAACGGGCGTATCTTTTTCAGCAGTTTGTTTGTTGGTGTATTCGGCGGCAAGCTGCAGAAAACTTTTTGTAATGTCAGCCTCCGGCGAAGAAAACATCAGCGGCAAGCCGGCGTTTACAGATTTACTTACCGAGCGGAAGTCATTAGGCAACCTGTGATAAAATTTATTTCCAATAAGCCTTTCGACATCCTCGCCGCTGATTAATTTTTGAGAATTGGAGCGGTTTTCTACAAGGCGAATTTTACTTTCTTCATATTCAAAACGAAGCAAAGTGTCGTAGCCGATTTTAAAATTTTTGACAGACGGCAGAAAATCGACAACGCCCAAATAGTTAATAATCGTGCTAACGTCAAGCACGGCAAGATTTAACGCACTGAACGCCGCGTTTAAATCAACTACAACAAAATCGAACCACTTCAAAGAATTTAAAATATATTCGACTACCGGCACTTCAATTTCGTAAGCGTCAAAAATAAGCGGCGGGCGCGCCAGTACAAAAAATTCAACGCCGTTTCCGGCATCTTCCACGTGTTCATAGCGCGTCAAATAATTCAGCACGTCAAAATTGGGCTCTTTATTTGCAAGTGCCATTTGCACGTCGGTAATTGTATATTTCGGTTCAAGTTTCAAATAATGTGTAACGTCGCCGAATTGTAAATCTAAATCGACAAGGCAAACGGCGTAACCCTCCTTCGCCAAACTTGCCGCAAGATTTATAGCAGTAACAGTTTTGCCGTTGCCGGAGCTGGTGCTGAAAATGCTGATTATAATACTGTTGCGCCCTTCAGCCATAAAATTTTCACTTCCTTTTTAAAAAGCGTCGCCGAATATTTCAACGCCCCAACCTGTATTAGAACGTTTGTCTTCGTCATCTTCAGCTTTGTTTTTTTCAGATTCAGCTTTAGCTCTTTCTTTTTCTTCCTTTTCTCTAGCCTTGCGCTCTTTTCTTTCTTGTTTTTCGCGGGCTTTTCTGGTTTTTTCGTCTTCAAAGGGCGGCGGCAGTGCGTTTAAATCAACGTCGTTTAAGCCGTTTTGCTCGCGTTGTCCTTCGTGGTAATAATCGCGCATTTCGTCAGTCATACCGGCGTGGGTGGCGTCAATATCGCCGACAATGTACGGCGTAACCAAAATTACCAATTCTTGTTTAGTCCGGCTTTTTGAAGTGTGTTTGAAAAATTCGCCGATAATTGGAATTTTGCTAAGGAGCGGAATTTTTGTAACGACTTTTCTTTCGGAAGAATCCATCAAGCCGCCAATAATCATTGTGGAGCCGTTTTCAAGTGTAACAACGGAATCTGCGCGGCGCGTAGCAATAATGGGCATATCGTTAATAGTTTCGCCGCTCATATTGCTTACTTCAGTATGAACGGTTGTAACAATTCTGTTTTGTGCGTCAAGTACGGGCTTGAATTGCAAAATTATTCCGTATTTTTTAAAGCTTGTTGTAGCAATACCGTTGGTATCTAAAACAGTATAGGGAATTTCGCCGCCAATTTGAATAGTGGCTTGTTCTCCGCTCAATGTCATAATACTTGGGCGGGATAAAATTTTTGCCTTATTTTGAGTAATAAGCGCGTCCAGTCTCATATTTAAATTTGAGCGGCTGTTAAAAAACCATTTGAAAGGATTGTTTCTAAAACTGCCGTCACCATAGGATTCACCGGCATAAATTCTGCCGGGATAATCATAAGTTCCCGTACCGGTATATAAAACTCCCAAATTTTTTGTATCTTCCGGGTTAATAGCAATAACTTGAGCTTCGAGACGAATTTGTGAAGGAGCTGCCATTTGCAATAAATCAATGACATTGCCGGAATCTTGAACTTCATTATTTGAACCGAGATTAGAAGAGTCCGTGTCGTTGGAGCCTTGAGTTTCCAGCTCCATATTGGTATTGCTGCCGAAATTTAAACTGCTTCTACTGCCGCTGCCTGCATAAAGCCGCGCCGTTTGAACTGCCAAATTTCTTTCATATTGATTTTTGACAGTGCCGGTTAATAAAATCCTATCCTTAAGTTTTTTTACATGAACATTCGGTAAGCCGATAGCCGCTTCAATCATTTCTGCTTGTCCTTGTTCTTCCTCTGTAACATTTATAAAATATTCGTAGCGTGCGCCGTCTTCAGTCCAGATAAAAACGGTTGTTGAACCGGCGGTTTTTTGTGCGGTAATAACAACTTCTCTCAATGAATCTGTAGGCTGATGAACAAGTACAAGTTTACTGCCGCACCATATCGTAGAAATATTTTTGTGCAAGTTGATATATTTTGAGGAATAAAAACTCAAATTTATTCTTTCCACATAAGCGGAATTTTCAGCATAAGCGGCAGAATTTAAAGCGAAGATAACAACTGCCGCCATCATAAATATTTTTATAAATTTTGTCATAATTTCTCACTCTTTATTTTTGTTCGTTGTTATCATCCGAATTAGTATCTTCATTAGTGTCTTTTAATTCTTCTGAGTCACCGTAATAAATTTTAATTCGTGGCGGTTTTGCTTCTGCAATTCTTTCAGGCGTCGTCGGTGCAACTTCGACGGGTCTTTCTTCAGTCGGTACGGGTTTAGTTTTTTCCTTCAAAGTTTCTAAGGTATATTGTGCGCCGGTAATGTAGTCGCTTTGCGGTACAAGCGGGCGCAACATTAAATAAATTTCTCCGAGTTTTGCGGCTGAAACCAATTCCAAAACTTCCTCCGGACGAAGTGCCAAAGTTGCAAGCGCAGGATTATCAATCGCCTTTGTTTCCGGATTTACGGTAGATTCATCTTCTTCATTTTCAGCATTGCCGTTTACGCCCATATTTTGGTTGATACTCAACAGCAAAACATTTTGTAAAATAAGGCGGCTTGTTACCAACTCGTCAGTTTTTTCAACCAAAATCACGTCCACATAATCGCCGGGCTTGGCGAACCCTGAAACGCCGGTCGCGTCATTTATATTGATTGAAATTGCGCGGCATTCCGGCGGGATGCTTCCGACAAATCCGGCTTGATCCGGGTTTTGATAAACTTTGCTGTAAGTAATGACGTCGCCTTTAAAAATTCTTTCTTTCGCCGGTTTATTGGCAATATCTGCAATATCAGTTACTGCATCGCGCGGCAGTGTATCTTCAGGGAATTCTTGAGTTTCCAACAATCGACTGATTAACATAGATTTTGGCTCGATATTTCCTGCCGCAACAACAACGGTTTTCATTTTTATTTCTTTGTTTATACCTTCTTCATCGATTGGCTCTGCAGGTTCGGGATTAACAGGAATCAGGGTTTTTATATAAAATGTCAATGCAAGATAAAAAATTAAAAAAACTAAAATTGCAAGACCGCCTGCAAGTGCAAGCAGTTGTTTTGGGCGCAGGTTACTTAACATATCAAAAAATTTTCTCAAATAAAATTCCCCTGCTTTCTGTATGGATTTTGAATTTGAAGAAATGACGCGGTATTTTAGGTTGACAAATTTTAACCCCTTTTGTTATCATTGTCAACCAAAATCAATTAGGGGGTAAATTTAGCTGAATGTTTAAAGACTGTACAATAAAAAATTCCGGCGGCGAAAAAATTTTCCGGCTGGAAATTGCGGATACATTTTTGAAAAGATTTTTGGGGCTTATGGGCAGAAAAAAAATCCCCGCGGGGCAGGGACTTTTAATTTTGCCGTGTAACAGTATTCATATGCTTTTTATGAGATTTTCAATCGATGCGGTTTACGTTGACGAAAATTTTATTGTGAAAAAGATTGTGCGAAATTTACCGGCGTGGTACGGAATGTCAATTTGTGCGGGAGCGCACGCGGTAATTGAATTGGCGGCGGGCGAAGCTGAAAGATTAAATTTTCAAATTGGAAGCAAAATTATTTTCTAATCCTTGATTCATCGGATTTATATTTTTTATGTGAGCGTGCGTGCACACAGACGCTTTTAAGTCCCAAGAATTAGCAAATTTAATTTTTTGTGTACTTGCGTGCACACGGACGCTTTTAAGTCCCAAGAATTAGCAAATTTAATTTTTTGTGAGCTTGCGTGCACACAGACGTTTTTTAGTCCCAAGAATTAGCAAATTTAATTTTTTGTGAGCTTGCGTGCACACGGACGCTTTTAAGTCTTAAGAATTAGCAAATTTAATTTTTTGTGAGCTTGCGTGCACACGGACGCTAAAAACTAATCCCTAATCCCTAATCCCTAGCCCCTATTCCCTAATTAATACCGTCGGCGTTTTTGTAGTAAAAACCGTTACGCCCGTTATTCTTGACGTAGTAAAGCGCGCTGTCAGCAGCTTTAAAAACGGTTTCATAATCCGTGCCGTCTTGAGGAATTATCGCAATTCCAATGCTTGCCGTAACACCGCTGTTTACGCCTTCAATCACTAAATCCAGTGCAACTTGTTTAATGTCCCGCGCCTTGCGAAGAACAATTTCCATACTTGGCAAGTTGTCAATAATTACAACAAATTCATCGCCGCCGAATCTGCCTATACAGTCATTGGGGCGGAATTTTTTGCGCAAATTTCTTGAAAACTCAACCAAAACTTTATCGCCGAATTGATGTCCGTATGTATCATTCGCCTCTTTGAAGTGATCCAAGTCGATTATGAAAAGTGCCATAATTGTATCGTTGTTGGGTATTTCTCTGAAATTTTTTAATTTCATTCTGCCGACATTTTCGGTTGTAGTTTTGTTGTAAAGTCTTGTAAGCGTGTCAAGTTCAGATTCAAGTTGGTAAGCGTCGCGGGCGGAGCGGATTTTATTGAACGCCGCCGCCATTTGTCCAAATTCGTCATCTGTATTAATTTCGATTTTTTCAATTTTGCCGTTGCCGGAAATGATTTTATCTGCAGCATCGGTAATTTGAACAAGCGGTTTTGTAACTTTTAAAGAAAGTACATACGCCGCAACGAAAATTAAAATTAAAATTATCATACCGAGCAAGACAGATTTAAAAACGCCCAAATAAACTTGATCCCAAATTTGATTATAAGGTTGCACTGTAACGATAATCCAGTTTGTAGTCCAATTTTTTGAATAACTTGCAAGTACGTCTACGCCGTCAATTCGGATTTTCAAAATTCCGGAATCGCCTTTTATTTGGTCGGCGATATATTTGTAACGCCCATTATTTTCATCTTCATTTTGAAGGCTGAATTCCTTTTCATCAGAATGCGCAATAGTTTTTCCTACGCGATCCATTACTATAATAGAGCCTTCGTCATTATCATAATCCCTAACGAAATCCTGCAACACGTCAAGATTAAAATTTCTTTGCACCATACCTATTGGGTGATTAAGCCTGTCTTTAACGGGAACTTCCAAAACAACAATTCTTCTGCCGGTGGAGCGGCTTATTAAAATATCTGAAACGAAATCGCGCCCGTACATTGCTTCATGGAAATGTTGACGCCCGCTTAAATTGACTAAAGGTTGTCCGTCCGTTCTTACTATTTGTTGAGCGTCCGCGCCCGTCAAGGCAGTTAAATTTCTATCGTGGAAAATTGTATTTGTATCTTGCAGCAAATTTTGAACGTCGCGCAGTCTTTGCGGTGTAGGGTCTTGCAAGCAACTAATGATCGTCGGATTTAATGCCAGTGATTTTAAAACGTGAAAATTCTTTTCGCAAAGCTCCGTTACATATTGGGATACGATGGAATTTCTTAGTAAACCGATTTTTTCTGTATTTTTTTCCAACTCGTCAATCGTATTCATTGCGCTAATCCCTGTTACGACTATGAGTGGCAAAGCCCCCATTATAATAAGGAGTAAGAAAAGTTTATTTCTGATGCTCCTTGTATTTGCCATTTATTTTTGTGCGACAAATTTTTTATGACGCCGCACTTTCACCCCTTCCCTTATATTTTCAGTAATTATAATTTAGTTTTTTGAAAATCACAATAAAAAATTTTTTTAAAACCTTAACAAATTTTTTATAGTAACATTTTGACAAAAAAATAAAGCCGCACGAAAAATCGCTCGGCTTAAGAAAAAAAATTAAAATAAAACTTGGTTACACGTTGACGCCGTAATTTTTGCCGAGCGCGGCAAGCCCGCCGCTCCAGCCGCTGCCAATAGCATTGAATTTCCATTCGCCGTTATGGCGGTAAATTTCGCCGACAACTACTGCGGTTTCAACTGAAAAATCTTCGCCCAAATCGTAACGAATCAATTCTTCACCGGTTACATCGTCTACAACACGAATGTAAGCATTTTCAACTTGTCCGAAAGTTTGGTTGCGTTTATCAGCGTCATAAATTGTAACGGTAAAATCGATTTTTTCGATATTGGCGGGAACTTTTTCAAGGTCGATTTTAATTTCTTCGTCGTCGCCTTCGCCCGCGCCGGTAAGGTTATCGCCCAAATGTTCAACCGCGCCGCTTGCGTGTTTCAAGTTGTTATAGAAAACAAAATCTTCGTCGCTTGTAACTTTGCCGTTTGCGCCGAGCAAAAATGCTGCCGCGTCAAGGTCGAAGTCAAAGCCGCCGTCATAACGTTTAACATCCCAACCGAGACCGATTAAAATTTTCTTTAAACTGGGGTTGCCTTTCGTCAAGTCAACTTTTTGTCCCTTTCTCAAACTTACTGCCATTTTTCAAAACTTCCTTTCGTTATAGTATTTTAGTGTGATATTTTTTACTATCCAACTACCACACTATCACACTAACCAACTATTTACGTCCGACAGTCCAGCGTAATCCCCAATCAAAATCTTTATCCATTTCTTGAGAATCATGATAGAAGCGAACGATTTTTTCAACACTGAAAGTTTCTCCGACGTTTTCCAACAACGCTATCGCGCAGGTTCTTTTTTCGGAGCCGTATTCGTCCATACGCACAACCAATTCGGGGCTGCCGGGACATTTCACGGTTACAACGGCGTTTGCGCCTTCCCAATTCGGCGCGCCGTCATAAATAAAAGTGAAAATTAAAATGCGTTGAATTTTGTTGATGAATTTACCATTGATACGCAGATTTTCGCCGCCTTCAGATTCGCCGGTTCTGTCGTCGCCGTCAAGCGCAATGTAAGGCGGGTTAGTCAAACTGCCGAAAAGATTTCCCAACGCTTGAACTGCGCCTGCGCGACCGTCTTTCAATTCAAAGAGGCAAGCTAAATCTAAGTCGATGGCGTCATTAAGAAATTGGCTGAAAAAGCCGGATTTTTTTTGCGGCTGTTTCCAATTCAGATTAATAACAATTTCGCCTAAAGTTGTGCCGCGTTTTATGAGATTAACTCTTTGCCCTTTGCGCAGTTCAATTTTTTTTGGCGCGGAAGAGCGGCTGTTGGTATTATTGGTGCGGCGATTTGTATTTGTATCAATTTTTTTTGGCGGCGGCGGTGGCGGCGGAGCCGTCATTTCGTCAGAAACTTCAATACCAAAACTGTTACAAAGAGCGGCAAGCCCGCCTTTATAACCTGCGCCAATAGCGTTAAATTTCCACGCGCCTTTATAGCGGTAAATTTCGCCGAGTACAATCGCAGTTTCAATGGTAAATTGTTCCGGCTTAAAAACTGCAATTTCAGTACCGTAAAAATCTTTCAATCTTAAAATTGCGCCGCTGACTTTGCTGAAATTTTGTTTGCGTTGTTCAGCATCATAAATTGTAGCAGTTATTGCAATTTTTTCAACGTTTCGCGGAATTTTTGTTAAGTCAATTTCAACAGAATCATCGTTTGAATGATTGACGCTGCCGGAATTGTGGCGCGGGTTGCCGTAAAAAACAAAATCTTCATCGCCCGCAACTTTGCCGTTATTTTGCAACAGAAAAGCCGCCGTGTCAATATCGACTGCGCCGGAGTTTCTTTCAAAAATTATTTTTAACAAATTTTCTTCGAGCTGAATTTTTTGTCCCTTTCGTAATTCCATTTTTAGAATCTCCTTTCAGCCGATTTTTAAAATTTAACTAATCCCTATTTTTCATTGCACGTTCAATATCACGTTTTGCGGATTTTTCGGCAAGGGAAGCGCGCTTGTCATAGTTGTGCTTACCGCTTGCAAGGGCGAGTTCCATTTTGGCTTTTCCGTTTTTAAAATAGATTTTCAGCGGAATTAAAGTAAACCCTTTTTCACGAGTTTTGCCGAAAAGTTTTAAAATTTCTTTTTTGTGCATTAAGAGCCGCCGCCGCCTCAAGGGGTCGTGATTAAAAATATTTCCCTGTTCGTAAATGCTTATGTGCATATGCTCAACAAAGAGTTCGCCGTTTTTAACTTCGGCGTAGCTGTCTTTCAAATTGGCGCGACCGGCGCACAAACTTTTTACTTCAGTTCCCTTGAGTTCAATTCCGGCTTCGTAAGTTTCATGTATGAAATAATCGTGGCGTGCTTTTCGATTTTCGCACGCAATTTTTATACCTTTAGCCTTAGGCAAAATTTTTCACTTCCTTAATTCTTTTCCCAATCCCTAGTCCTTAGTCCCTAATCCTTAACCCCTAGAAAGAAGATTGAATTATTAACGCCAAATAATTATCCATATCATCGTCCCAGCGAATATTATAGGCTCGCGCAGGTGTTTCAACGCCCCAATAATTATTCAACACAACGTCAATATATTCATTGCCGCTTTTGGAAAGTTTTTCAATGGGACAACCTTTGCAGGGGGCGTCCAGACCGTGAAATCTTTTGTAGCAAGTTTGCTCGTTTGTGGAGTTCATCAAAGTTTGACGAATTGTATTGTTGAAATAAATCGGCTCATATGTATCTTTATCGACAACATAAATAAATTCCTGCATGTGATCCAAAATATTTTGCAAGTGCATGCTGATTTTTTCAGAAACATTATCGTTTTGGCGGTTGAATAAAACATTTCCGAGCAGTACCGAAAAAATATTAAGTTTTGCAAATTCATCTTGAGAAAAAATGTGCGCCGAATTTGACGTTTCAAAAGAAACACTGCCGACAATATCGTTGCCGTGTGAAATTTGTAAATATACAAAGGAGCCAATTTTCAACGTCGAAAAAATTTCCGCGTATTGAGAATAATGAGCATAAGTGTTTTCGCAAACTGACATAACACCGTACGGCGTCGGGTGGTAGTTTGAATCTACGATTGAACAGTAAGCATTTGTATAATCGCCGTATTTTTCAATGTTTTCTTTTGAGCCGTGCGAAAAGCCGTTGGGGCTAAGCCATTCATGAGTTACAACGTACTGATTGGAATTTTTGTTAAATTTTGTAACTGCCACTCTGTCCAGATTAAATTGCTTTCCTAACATTCCAAGACAAAGTGAAACCGTCATATCTGCGTTTTGCGTTTCGTAGATCAGATTTAAAACAAATTCCAGCATGTTATCTTCAAACGCCTTTTGCCTGATTTCTTCCGCGCGTTGAGGATCTCGCGCAGAATCTACCTCAAATTTCATTCCGATTAGTCCCATATGATAAATTGAATAGCGATTTTTGCCTTGTGATTTTGAGGCATACAGGGCGCGGTCGGCGCGTTTGAAAAGGTCTTTGTAAGTTGTGCCGTGTTCAGGATAAAGCGCAATTCCTATGCTTACAGAAAACGGCAGGCTGACATTATTATTTTCGTAGTTGCGATTTAAAATTTTTAAAAGTTCAGCACAACGCTTTTCCAAAACGTCCTGCGAAGGCATATCGACAAAAAGCACTACAAATTCATCGCCGCCAATTCGCCCGACAATATCCTTTTGGCGAAAAACACTGCGAATAGCCATCCCCATATCAGCCAAAACACCGTCGCCGAAAAGATGCCCGAAAGAATCATTAATCGCCTTGAAGCCGTCCGCGTCAATAATGACAAACGCCGGCGGTAAATCTGCAGATTGAAGTTTTGAAAGATATTTTTCAATATTTCTTTGCGTGGCAACTTTATTCAAAAATCCCGTAAGTACGTCGTGTTCGGCAGAGTGTAAAAGTTCCATTTGCCAAAGTTGCTTGACGTTGATATTACAAATGCAACCAAATCCCGTAACCGGTCCGTTATCGTCAAAATAAATCAACAGGCGAAATTCTGCCCATAAATAGCCGCGATCCCCTTTGCCGCGCAGACGAACTTTATTGCTGAAATATTTTGAGTCATTGCGCGTTTCCTGCAACCAAAACATTTCGTCAAGGAATTTTTCAAACTTTTCGCCGTCGTCCGGGTGTACAAAATTTCCGCCAAAAAGAGCCGTTGAGGCATTGTTGACAAATTGCGGTAAATCGTAGTCTGACTGCTCAACCGGTGCCGTAAATTCCATTTTATCTTCAGCGATATTCCATTTGAAATAGATTATGTTTTCAACGTCGTTCAAAATGCGGTATATTTCGGTATTAAATTTAGCCGGTATTTCAAATTTTGAGTCGGTCATGCAATTTGCGACAGAAAATCCTGCCGCTACACCTCCTTAAAAATTTTTCGTCGTTTTAAATTTAGTGTATTGTACCAAATATAAAGAATTTTATGCAACAGGAATTTATTTTTTTTCAAGCCCAAAAGTATAATACCTAAATTGTTTGACAATAATTCTTTTCACGTATATAATTGCTTTTACCGTTTTATATTTTGAGGTATTTTATTGCTTGCCTTCAAAATTTTTTTTAAATTAGGGAGTGACGCTTTTGTTTAATCCTGACAAAGTGAAGAAGGGAACCCGCTACAGTTACGCGCGAATCAAGGAAGTTATGGAAATGCCACATTTGCTTGACATTCAGCGCAATTCTTACAAGTGGTTTCTTGAGGAAGGACTCAAGGAAATTCTCGAAGATATTTCGCCAATTTCTATTGCTACGGGCAACCTGAAACTCTTTTTTAAAGACCCTGTGCTCGGAAAACCTAAATATTCGCTTGAAGAATGCAAGGAACGCGACAGCACGTATTCTGCACCAATCCGCGTTAAAGTTCAGCTTGTCAATCATGAACTCGGCGACGTCAAAGAGCAGGACGTTTTCATGGGGGATTTCCCGCTGATGACGGAGACGGGCACTTTTATTATTAATGGGGCGGAAAGGGTTATTGTTTCGCAACTCGTACGTTCGCCCGGCGTTTATTATGATCAGACTTTTGATCAGACCGGTAAAAAAATTTTCACGGCTACTGTTATTCCTAATCGCGGCGCGTGGATTGAATTAGAAACTGAACCCGGCGATAAAATCAGAGTAAGAATTGACCGCACCCGTAAAATGCCGGTTACTTATTTTTTGCGCGCGCTCGGTTTTGAATCTGATGAAGAAATTTTGGCTCTGTTCGATAATAACCCCTTTATTAAAGCCGAACTCGAAAGAGATGAGCCCGAATATAAAACGCAAGCAAAATCGCTTGAAGAAGTTTATAAACATATTCGCCCTAATGAACCTACCACAAGCGTTGAAAATGCACTCCAACTCTTAAACTCCCTCTTCTTCGACCCTAAACGTTACGATTTCGCCCAAGTCGGAAGATTCAAAGTCTCTAAAAAATTAGGCTTAAAAGAAAGATTAATCGGTAAAACGCTTGCTGAAGATATTGTTGATAATTCGACAGGCGAAATTATTATTCCCGCCGATACTAAAGTTTCTGAAGAAATTTTTGATAAATTCTTCGGTCCAAAACGTTTATTGTTAAATAAAACGTTAGCTAATGATTTTTCTGTAAACGGCTCTATCATTATTCCCGCCAATACTAAAATTACCAATGATAATATCGGTACTGTCTTAAAATACGAACGCTGGCAAGTTACTTTGAAGGAAAACGCCGAAGATAACTTAACCGGCGAAATTTTAGTCCCCGCCGGAACCCCTATTAATTACGCCGTTGTTAATACTGTCGATTCTAACCGCGAAAAAGATATTTTCAACCTAGCCCCTGATGAAGTTCATAAAGGCTTCATTAATCCTATTCAAGTAAAAATTCATACCGATAACGGCGTTATTACCATGCTGTGCGCCCCTACTCAAAATACCAACGCCCGTACTATCTGCACCGCTGATATTGTCGCCGCTATAGGCTACCTCCTTGATTTAATGGCAGGCGTAGGCTTCATTGACGATATTGACCACTTGGGCAACCGCCGCGTTCGCTCCGTCGGTGAACTCCTTCAAAATCAGTTTCGTATAGGCTTAGCACGTATGGAAAGAGTCGTCCGCGACAGGATGACTACTCAAGACTCCGAATTAATAACGCCTCAACTCTTAATTAATATTAAACCTGTCATTGCCGCCATTAAAGAATTTTTCGGCAGTTCCCAGTTATCGCAGTTTATGGATCAACATAATCCACTTTCTGAATTAACTCATAAACGCAGATTATCTGCACTCGGTCCCGGCGGTTTAAGCAGGGAACGCGCAGGCTTTGAAGTCCGCGACGTTCATAATTCACATTACGGCAGAATGTGCCCTATTGAAACGCCTGAAGGTCCAAATATCGGTTTAATCGGCTCCCTTGCAAATTACGCCAAAATTGATCAATTCGGTTTTGTGCAAACTCCTTACCGCCGCGTTGTCAATAACAAAGTTACTAATGACGTTTATTATATGCCCGCTGATGAAGAAGAATTGCACGTCATCGCGCAGGCTAACGAACCCCTCGACGATAACGACTGCTTCATTAATGAACGCGTTACTGCTCGTCATAAACAAGAAACTTCCCTTGTCCCCCGTGAATCTGTTGACTTTATGGACGTTTCCCCTAAACAGGTTGTTTCTATTGCAACGGCGTTAATCCCCTTCCTTGAAAATGACGACGCCAACCGCGCTCTTATGGGTGCTAATATGCAACGTCAAGCTGTTCCTCTCCTCCGTACTCAAGCTCCTTTCGTCGGTACCGGTATGGAAAAAAAGGCTGCCGCTGATTCCGGCGTTATGATTCTTGCCAAAAACGCGGGAACTGTTACTTATGTTGACGCTAACCTTATTAAAATCGACAATCAGTCATATAAACTTCAAAAATTTCAACGCTCCAATCAGGGTACTTGCATAAATCAAATTCCTATTGTACAAGTCGGGCAAAAAGTCGAAAAAGGACAAGCAATAGCTGACGGTCCCGCTACTTCAAACGGTGAATTGGCTCTCGGTTTTAATATCATTGTAGCTTATATGCCTTGGGAAGGTTTTAACTATGAAGACGCAATTTTAATTTCTGAAAACCTGTTAAAGCGTGATATTTTTACCTCAATACATATTGAAGAACATTTATCAGACGCGCGCGATACAAAATTGGGACCGGAAGATTTAACACGGGATATACCGAACGTGGCAGATGATGCACTAGCAAATTTGGATAAAGACGGAATAGTGGCAGTAGGCTCAAACGTAAGACCCGGAGATATACTGGTGGGAAAAGTGACGCCCAAAGGAGAAACAGAATTAACGGCAGAAGAAAGATTGCTGCGGGCAATATTCGGGGAAAAAGCCCGTGAAGTAAGAGATACAAGCTTGAGAGTGCCGCACGGACAATCAGGAAAAGTGGTGGCAGTAAAAACCTTCACAAGAGAAAATAATGACGAATTGCCGCCCGGAGTCAATAAACAGGTAAGAGTATATATAGCGCAAAAAAGAAAAATATCAGTGGGAGATAAAATGAGCGGACGCCACGGAAATAAAGGGGTAGTGTCACATATATTGAGACAGGAAGATATGCCGTTCTTGGCAGACGGAACGCCGGTAGATATAGTGTTAAACCCGCTGGGCGTGCCAAGCCGAATGAACATAGGGCAAATACTGGAAACACATTTGGGATTTGCGGTATCAAAATTAGGCTTTTCAATAGCAACACCGGTATTCGACGGCGCAAAAGAAATTGACATTATGGAAACAATGGACGCGGCAAAAGTACCGCTTACCGGCAAAAGTAAACTCTATGACGGCAGAACAGGCTTGCCCTTTGAAAACCCCGTAACGGTGGGATGCGTCTATATGCTGAAACTGCACCACCTGGTTGACGATAAAATACACGCCCGCTCAACCGGTCCCTACAGCCTGGTAACACAACAACCGCTCGGAGGTAAAGCCCAATTCGGCGGTCAACGCTTCGGCGAAATGGAAGTATGGGCACTGGAAGCATACGGTGCAAGCTATACCCTGCAAGAAATTCTTACAGTAAAATCAGATGACGTTGTAGGCAGAGTAAAAGCATATGAAGCAATAGTGAAGGGTAACAATATCCCCGAGCCCGGCGTGCCCGAATCATTCAAAGTCTTAATAAAAGAATTACAATCAATAGGGCTTGATATTTCAGTTTTAACAAGCGATTCAAAAGAAATTGATATTCGTGATGAAGAAGATGAACCCCGCAAAAATACAGATACAAATACCCCGCCGCCCCCAGAACCCCCTGAACCCGAAATTGAACCCGCCGAAAATGAAGATTATAACGAAAATGACGCCCTGCCTACAGATGAAGAAATAGCCGAAATGGACTACCTGCCAAATGAAGATACAATAAACGATGACGATTATTTGCCAGCAGATGACTTCAATTCGCGCCGTAATTACGACGATTTGTACAATGACGATTATTCGGATTATGACGAATAATAGGGGCTAAGGGCTAGGGGCTAGGGATTTTTCCTTAGTCATTAAAAAGGAGAAATTTTTATGCTGGATGTAAATATTTTCGACAGTATGAGAGTCGGGCTTGCATCGCCGGAAAAAATAAAAAGCTGGTCGCACGGCGAAGTAAAAAAACCCGAAACTATAAACTACCGCACATTAAAACCGGAAAGAGACGGGCTTTTTTGTGAAAGAATCTTCGGACCCGTCCACGATTGGGAATGCCACTGCGGCAAATATAAACGCGTCCGCTATAAAGGTATTATCTGCGATCGCTGCGGCGTTGAAGTAACCCGCGCAAAAGTCCGCCGCGAAAGAATGGGACACATTGAACTTGCCGCGCCGGTAAGCCACATTTGGTACTTTAAAGGTATCCCCTCAAGAATGGGATTGATATTGGGGATTACACCCAAAAACCTTGAAAAAGTTTTGTACTTCGCAAGCTATATAGTTTTGAAAGAACCGCCCGGCGATGAAAAATATAAAAAATTGACACTCTTAAGCGAAAGCGAATACCGCCACGCAAAAGATAAATACGGCGAAAATATCAAAGTAGGTATCGGCGCAGAGGCTATTCAATACCTGCTGCAAGAATTGGACTTAGACAAAATGAGTCACGACCTGCGCGCCGAAATTCATTCGCCCTCCGCCCAAAAACGTTTCCGCGCTATCCGCCGCCTTGAAGTTGTTGAAGCCTTCAGAAAATCCGGAAATAAACCCGAATGGATGATTTTAACAATTATCCCCGTTATCCCGCCCGACCTGCGCCCAATGGTTCAACTCGACGGCGGCAGATTCGCAACCAGCGATTTAAATGACTTGTACCGCCGCGTTATCAACCGTAACAACCGCTTGAAAAAAATGCTTACTATAAACATTCCGGATTTAATCTTGAGAAATGAAAAACGTATGCTCCAAGAAGCCGTTGACGCTTTAATTGATAACGGCAGACGCGGCAGACCCGTTACAGGCTCCGGCAACCGCGCCCTTAAATCTTTATCTGATATGCTGAAAGGTAAACAAGGCAGATTCCGCCAAAACCTTTTGGGTAAACGCGTTGACTACAGCGGACGCTCCGTTATTGTCGTAGGTCCCGAATTAAAATTACACCAATGCGGCTTGCCTAAAGAAATGGCTCTCGAACTCTTTAAACCCTTCGTGATGAAAAAACTTTCTGCAGACGGCAACACCACCATTAAAGCCGCCAAAAGAAAAGTCGAACGCGGCAACGAAGAAGTCTGGGCTGTCCTTGAAGAAGTCATTAAAGAACACCCCGTCCTCTTAAACCGCGCCCCTACTCTGCACCGCCTGGGTATTCAAGCTTTTGAACCCGTTTTGACTGAAGGTCGCGCCCTAAAATTACACCCCTTAGCTTGTACTGCCTACAACGCAGACTTCGACGGCGACCAAATGGCTATTCATTTGCCACTTTCCGCAGAAGCTCAAGCTGAAGCCCGCGTTTTAATGCTTGCCGCAAATCATATTTTGGCTCCTAAAGACGGCAAGCCTATCATTGTCCCTACTCAAGATATGGTACTGGGTATTTACTACTTAACCGCCGAAAAACCCGGCGCAAAAGGCGAAGGCAAAATCTTTACCGGTATTGAAGAAGCTCTAATGGCGTATCAAACCGAAACATTAGACCTCCAAGCCAAAATCCTTTGCCGCCTTAAAACACCGGATAACCAACTTTCAATCGTCAAAACTTCACTCGGCAGATTGATTTTTAATGAAATTCTGCCCGAAGGTTTACGCTACTTCACCAAAAAAGATGACGGCTGGCATTTGGGCAACATTATGAATAAAAAAGAACTCGGTAAACTCGTTGCCGCCTGCTACGACCTCTGCGGCGCGGCAAAAACCGCTGAAGTTATCGACGCCGTTAAAAATTTAGGCTACCACTACGCCTGCGTTGCCGGTATGACTGTTTCAGTTTCCGACGTCATCGTACCGCCACAAAAAACCGAAATTATCGAAAGTACAAAAGCCGCCGTTAAGCGCGTCGAACGTAATTTCAATATGGGCTTAATCACCGAACAGGAACGCTACAAAAAAGTCGTCGAATTGTGGAATAAAGCCACCGAAAAAGTTGCTGACGCTATGATGGATAATCTGAAAGTCAACGCCCCCTTCAATCCAATCTACATGATGGCTGACAGCGGCGCGCGCGGCAATAAACAACAAATGCGTCAACTTGCCGGTATGCGCGGACTGATGGCTGACCCTTCCGGTAAAATTATCGACCTCCCTATTACCGCCAATTTCCGCGAAGGCTTAAGCGTTTCAGATTATTTCATAAGTTCACACGGCGCACGCAAGGGCTTAACCGACACCGCCTTAAGAACGGCTGACAGCGGCTATTTAACCCGCCGCCTCGTTGACGTTGCGCAAGACGTCATTATTCGTGAGGACGATTGCGACGTTACTTTCATTAACTTAAAACTTTTGCGCGCCTTAATCGCTGAAGATACTTTTGACGCAATATCTATCCTGCACGACGAACTTTTTGGGCGCGTACTTTCTGAACCCGTTGCAAATATCCCTAAAGACACAACTTTAAATGACGCCGTTTTGGAACAAATCGGTATCATCGGTGCAGGCTCTGTCAGTTTGCGCGGCACAAGCTTAACTTCACCCTTTTCCACAAGCCATTCCTTAGTTTCCGAAACAATTATTTTGGGCACCCGCGACGCCGCCGAACGTACCCGCCGCCGTGAAGCCTTCATCCACCAATATTTGGACAAGGAACTTGCTAAAACCGTTACCTTAAACGGCAAAAATTATCTTGCCGGAATTTACTTGACGCACGACTTTTTGGAATCAATTTTGGAAAGTGAATTGACCGTTTTATATGTACGCGAAAACAACGTGCGCGGCATCGAAGTTCAACCAATTATGGAAGGCAACGCCGTTATCGAAAGTTTAGCAGATCGTATCGTCGGGCGCGTTTTGGCTGAAGATATTTTTGACGGCGAAAAGTTGCTTGCCCCTGTTAACACCGACATTGACAAAAAATTAGCCGCAAAAATCGCCGACCTCCGCAACGGCAAAGTTCAAGTCACAATCGACATTGAATCAGAATCTGTCAACCCTGCAACTTCTTCAAATCCTGCTACTCTTTCAAATCCTGCAACTCTTTCAAATCCTGCTAATTCTTCAAATTCTGCCAATTCTATAAATTCTGCTAATCCTTCAAATTCTACCAATCTTTCCAACCCTGCTGATTCTTCCGCCCCTTCAAGTTTTTCCAATAAAAAAACAATTTCAACAAAAGTAAGTGAAAGTTTAGGTAAAACTCTTGCCGAAAATTTTTATTTCAATGGTAAATTAATTGCCGAAAAAGGCACCGTAATAACGGCGGCTATTCTTTCAAAGATTGAATCTGCGCGAGCGGCTAAAGTCAAAATTCGCAGCGTCTTAACCTGCAAAAGTCAATTCGGCGTTTGTATCAAATGTTACGGCTCCGATTTGGCAAATCAAGCCCCTGTTGAAGTTGGTGAAGCTGTAGGAATTATTGCCGCTCAAAGTATTGGCGAACCCGGCACTCAATTAACAATGCGCACTTTCCATACCGGCGGCGTTGCAGGCGATGATATTACTCAAGGTTTACCGCGCGTCGAAGAACTTTTTGAAGCCCGCAAACCTAAACACAACGCCATTATTTCTGAAGTCGAAGGCTCCGTAAAATTCGGACGCAATGAAAAAAATGATTTACCTTTAATAACCGTTACACCCGAAGTAGGCACCGCCCGCGAATATACAATTCCTTTCGGCTCCAGAATCTGCGTCAAAGACGGCGACGAAATCCCCGCCGGCGCAAAATTAACCGAAGGCGCAATTAATCCCCACGATATTTTAAGAGTCAACGGCTTAAAAGCCACCCAACAATATCTGGTTTATGAAGTCCAAAAAGTTTATAAAAGTCAAGGCGTCGAAATTAACGATAAACACATTGAAGTTATGGTTCGCCAAATGCTCCACAAAGTCAAAATCGACGAGTCCGGCGATACCGAATTTTTGCCCGGCGAATTCGTCGATATAAACGTTTTTGAATCAGCCAACACAAAAGTAATTGAGGCGGGCGGACTTCCTGCCGTTGCAAAACCAATTCTTCTCGGTATAACTAAAGCTTCTCTTGCCACTGATTCTTTCTTGAGCGCGGCAAGCTTCCAAGAAACAACGCGCGTTTTGACTGACGCCGCAATTAAAGGCAAAATAGATCCGCTTATCGGCTTGAAAGAAAATGTTATCATCGGTAAACTCATTCCTGCCGGTACGGGAATGCCGCGTTATCGTAATTTGGAAGTTGTCGATACAACCGTTGAACCGGCGCAAGACGAAGATATTATTGCTACAGTTTAGAAAGGGGCAAGGGCAATGTTGCGAGGAATAAGAGGCGCAGTAACCGTCAATGAAAATTCTAAAGAAGAAATTTGGCGTGCGGCGCAGTTACTCATTACAAAAATTCTCTCGACGAATGAAATTTCACTTGACAACGTCGGCGCAATAATTTTTTCTTCGACGGACGATTTAACGGCGGCTTTTCCTGCGACCGGCTTGCGTCAACTGCCCGGCTTTAACTTTGTGCCGCTCTTCGACGTTCAAGAAACTTTTGTTGAAGGCAGTTTACCGCGTTGCATTAGAGTTTTAGTGTTGGCGGATATAAATAAAACTGCCGCTGAAGTTCATCACGTATATTTGGGCGGCGCGCAAAATTTGCGCCCTGATTTATCTGACTGTTAAAATATTTCTGTACAAAAAAAATTAGCCGTTGCAAAAGTGCAGCGGCTTTTTTTGATTGCTTAAAACGGCTTACAGGCGATTTACGGGCAAATTTTAAATTCTAATGATTTTATATTAAAAATATCAAAACGCCGCTTACAGACCCCTTGCAGCGCGTGTACGGGCAAATTTTATTTCTTACAAAAAAATTAGCCGTTGCGAAAATGCAGCGGCTTTTAGTTTAACTTTTTAAATCGGCGGCAATTTTTTTAATCATTAAATCTGTAAGAATATCTGCGCTGCCAACGGCAATATCGTCGGGAACGCTTTGCCCCGTCGTCAAGTAAGAGAGCGGAAGATTTTCATAACGTAACAGATTAATAACCGTGCCGAAATTTCCCGTTTCGTCAATTTTCGTAATAATAATTTTTTCGGGTTCGACGGCAGAAAATTTTTTGATAATTTCTTTGGCGTCGTTGATTTTGACTGACGCGCTTATAGCCAAATGTTTTTCGATACGCGGGTTAATTTTGAGAAATTCTTGAAGTTCGAGCATTTGCGCTTCACTGTACTGACTGCGCCCCGCCGTGTCGATTAAAATCAATTCTTTATCTTGATGGCGTTCAATCGCTAACGCTAATTCTTGTGGCGTGTAGACAATGTCAAGCGGCAAGCCCAAAATATCCGAATACGTTTTGAGTTGTTCAACGGCGGAAATTCTGTAAGTATCAGCCGTGATTAAAGCCGCGCCTACGCCCTGTTCAAGAACAAATTTTGCGGCGATTTTTGCAAGCGTGGTAGTTTTGCCGACGCCGGTTGTACCAATAAGGGCAACGATTTTTGAACCGCGCCTGCTTAAGTGAATACCGTCAGAAAATTTTATGTGTTCGCCGAAATATGAAGAGAGCGTCCATTTCGCCGCGCTGGATTGATAATCAACGGCAGTATCAGCCATTTCATTTATAATATCTTCGCTTACATCCTGCCGCTTGAGAGCTTCCTGTAAAGTTACGGCGGCTTTTTGATTTTTGCCGAGAGCCTCTGCAAGCATTAATTTCATCTGTGCAATTTCATCTTCAAGTTGTTTAATTCGTATTTGTTCGGGGCTTACAACTTCAGCCGTGACACTTTCAGATTTTGAAACTGTTTCAGGCGGCGGCGGATTTTGGGCGGCTTGCATTTGTTGAAACTGCGCGAACATCATCGCTTGAAACTGCGCCATTTGTTCCTGCGTAAAATTCATTGGCAGTGCCGGTTCAGTGCTTAAACTTTCGCTTGTTGAAAGTTGAGGCGGTGTTTCAGCGGGTTTAATTGGCGGCGGTGTTGAAGTAATTTGTTCCGGCTGAAATTTTTTTACAGTTGATTCAATTTTAGGCGGTTCCGGCGGCGGTGTTTTTTTAGGTTCTTCCTGCGAATTTAAAATTTCTGCGTCGGATTGTGATTCAATTTCGATAGGCGAATTTTCTTTGACGCGCTTTAAGACGCTTTGAAGTTTTTGAACGTCTGCCTCTGAAATTTTCTTTTCGGCGGGGGCGGGCGTGTCAACTTTTTTAACTTTTGAAGAATCGGCGGCAGATTTTTTATATTTTGCGGCGGCTACATTTGCGGGCGGTGTGACGGGCGCGGGCGTCGTTTCTTGAGAGGGCGGATCTTCGACGGCGGCTGTAATTTCTACAACTTCCCGCGTACGCAAGCCCAAAAGTCCGCTTTCTTTATATTTTTTACTGTGAAGGATAACCGCCTTTGAGCCTAATTCGGCGCGCATTGCTGCTACTGCTTCCTTCATTGTTGCTGCTTTAAAAACTTTTATCTGCAACTTAAAAAGTCACCTCCAAGATTTAAGGGCTATGGATTAAGGGCTAAGGGCTAGGGATTAAGGGTTAGGGATTAAGGATTAGGGAAAAGAGGTCGCCCGTGCCGCGCAGACGCGCCGCTTTCTTAGAGCGTGCAGGAACGTAAAACGCGGACGTTTAACATAGTTTGAGCGTACGAAAACGCAAAGCGCATGTGCGGGCGACGATTCTTTCTTT
>CALDHY010000020.1 GCA_937901445.1 uncultured Selenomonadales bacterium | reverse complement strand
TTCAAGTGTGACTGGAGTTCAGACGTGTGCTCTTCCGATCTATTGTTAATTCTACATCATTTTTTACTTTTTCTTTCGCCGCGTCTTTTGCCGACAAAACACGGGCTAAAAAATCATCTGCAACTTGCTGATAAAAATCATAGTACTTGCATTTTGCAAGGGCTTGAATAGTCTTTGATTCACTTGCAACCGTCGAAGTGATTTTATCGACAGTGAAAGATTGAAGATAATCGGCGGCGGCTTTTATTTCGTCCAAATTTTCAATTTTGCCGTTACGTTTTGTCCAGTCGTCAATTTTTTCTTTCAGTGCTGAATCTTTTTCCATTTCGGCGGCGGCTTTTTCAAGTTCAACCTGCGCGAGTGCCATAGCGTTATTAATCATTTCGGCAAGTTTAGTTTTGCCGTTATCTTGCTTTAAAACGTTATTCAAATCTATATCAGCAATTTTTGTAATATCGACACTGCAAGCAGGGATATTATTTTTCTTTAGAGTTTCCAACATTCTTGAATTAAATTTTTGCCCTGCGTTGTTAGTATCGTTATCGCCCGCAAGAATGACACGAATTTTTTTGCCGTCGGCTTGAAGTTGATGAAGTTTCGCCAAAATATTTTTATCGCCGGAAGTGCCGCTACTTGCAATTATTGCGAATGTCGGCGCAGGAATTGCCGTTAAAATTGATAAGCCGTTAATTTGCCCTTCGAGAATCAGTAAATCTAAAGTATCAGAATCTGGCAAATAAATAGTGGTTGTTGCCGTCGGCTTATTATTTTTATGGAATTTACCTTCAATCGAACGGAAATAAAGCCCGTTTAAATCGTTGGGAATAACGACGGCGGGCAATTCTTTTTGAGCGTCTGGAAAATACACGGCAGGAAGAAAACCGCAATTTGCCATTTGCCAAATTTCCAAAGGAACGCCGCGCCAAAAACCGCCTTGATTTTCAACAAAAGAAATTAAATCTTTTTTTGCCTGTGAAAACCATTCCGGCAATTCAATTTTTTCTTTTGTCGGAGTAATTGGAGCGGCGGGCGGCGTATTTTGAAAATTTCGCGCAGTTTTTTTAAATTGCGTTTCATCAGTAGGCGAATAAATATTAATACCTAAAATTTTTGCGGCAATAGCCAAAACTTGAAAAAAATCTTTGCCACGTGTCGAAATATTATTTGCTTTTGCAATAATATCAATTAAAGTGCCTTCGCAGTCCTTACCAGCAAAACAGTGAAAAAGCCAAACGCCATTTTCAAATTTTGGTTCAACACCAGTATTTTTATTTCCGTGTGTACCACTGCCGCAAAACGGACAAACAACTTGATTTTCATTTTTTTCTACAGAATCAAATAAATAGCGTGGGTCTGTAGATTTAATTCTTGCCGCTAAATCTGCGCGAGCCGTTTCAGATAACGCGGCTACAGCCTTTATTTCAGCGTCGCTTACATATGGCGTTAAATTTACCATTAAGTTAATCCTCCTTCAAAAATTTTTTGACTTTGGCTAAATCAAGTAGCAAATTTTTCAATTCGTCCAAAGTACTTAAAACAGGATATGAATTTTCAATGTTAGTAGTGTCTTGAAGTTGGTACAATTCTCCGACAGGTACAATTTTCAGCCGGAATTTGCTTGCTATTTCTTGCAAAAATGGCGGCGGTATGCTAAAATTTCGCTGTAAATTATTGTAAAAATGCAAAATGTTTTTCCTCCTTTCGTGCTTATTTGGGGGGATTCAATAAAATTTTTAGGAGTCCGCTAATTGGAGTTTAGCGGTTTTTTTAGTTCAAAGATTTGATTCAATTCGATTGATATTTTACCGCTAATTGTTTCTTTAGTCAAGCAAAAAAAAACGCCAAATTTAAGGCGTCGGAGAAATTTTATCAGTAAAATTATTTTTAAATGCTTCCAGAAAAGTAATATTGAAATAAAGCGCGGTACGTTCCATTGATTCTATTGCGTCAACAAATTTTTGTTGATTATCAAACGTTATTTTGTTTCTACGTTCGTCATTTTCTGGCGGAAGATATAATTCTATTTTTCCGTCATAACCTATTGAAGGAGAAAAAGCCGCTGCTACAACCATTGTTACAGCACGGTTATAACGATACATAGCAAGATTATTTTCAACAATGTTGGAAGATACTGTAATTAGTTCTTCAACAGGAACTTCAAGAATTTTAGCAATTTCAACGAGTTTGCTAATACTAGGTTCTCTAATGCCGCGTTCGTATGCTCCAAATGCTGTTTCCGTCATATTCAAGCGGTGCGCTATTTCTTTTCGACTAAAACCACATTTTTTTCTTGCTTTTTCAATATTTTTTCCTAGAATATTTTGTCTGTAATTGCGTTCGGCGTCATTCAACAGAATCACTTCCTAAATCCTGCGCGAGTGCTTTAATTTGTTGTTGGTGGTATTTTTGCAAGTCGGCGGAATTATCTTTTAAATATTGCCGTGCAAGCTCCTCAAAGATACTGCTAACCGAACGATTATAAGCAACACTTAACGCCTTAAGTGCATTGAAAATATCGTCGTCGATTGTGATTGTCCGAGTTTTTTTAGCCAAAAAATATCACTCCTTAAAAACCAAATGCAGATGCCGCCAAATTAGACGCTTGATTCTGCAGGGCGTCCAACTCGTGCAAATAAATTGTTGTTACTGCAATGTTGACGTGGCGCAAAAGTTGTTGAACTTCGCGCAGGGTTGCGCCGTTTTTAAGTGCAACGGTTGCCGCCGAGTGTCTCAATGAATGTGCAGTCAAGCGCGGCGAATCCAAATTAGATTTACGCAGGGCAGTTTTGATAATTCTGCTGATCGAATATGTGGTAAGACGTCCGCCAAAATTGCGGTTGCTGAGACTTGCAAATAAAGGCGCGTCAACTTCAACCACGCCACGCGCCGACAAATAAGCATTGATTAACTTTACAACACCGGCAGGAACATTAACGGCAGAATCTTTTTGCGTGTGTCCTTTACCCTGCACTTGCAAGCGGTAAACGTCGCCGACTTTGTATAAATCAGAAATGTTGGCGCGTTGAACTTCGACGCAACGCAAGCCGCAAGCCGTCATCAGCGCGTAAATAGCTTTATCCCTAATTCCCTGTAACTTGTCCGCGTCGAAATTTTTAATAACCGCCTTTGTTTGTTCAACCGACAAGGCGGCTTTTTTGTGGTTACTTGAAATTTTAAAGCCTTTCAAATGTTCGGCGGGATTGACTGAAATAAATCCTTCGACGTGCAAAAATCCCAAAAAAAGTTTTGCAGTAGTCAAATACAAATTGGCGGTTGTCGGCTGATATTTTCTGCCCAAATAATCACGATACGAAATTAAATCTGCGCGAGTAGGCGCAGTGATATTAGCCGCGCTGAAATATTCGGCAAGGCGTTTAATACCTTTTTCGTAAGCTTGCACACTTGACGCGCTAACCTGCGCGAAGTTAATCCAACGAGACGCCAAACTAAAATCAATCGTGGTAATTTGGTTGTCGGTGTTCGCTAATCTTGCCGCCGCCTTCGTCATTTCAATCACTCCTTTTTAATTTATGTGTATATATTACTATTTATTTAATTATTTGTCAATGGTTATAAATGGTAATTTAAAAAAATAATTCTATGTTTTGTAATAGTAGTTTCATAACATTCATTATTTATTTATTTATTTATTTATTTGATTTTTAATTAAGAAAATTTTTGCTACGGAGGAATTGAATAATTTTTTTTGGGGATTTTTCAAAAGAAAACATCTGCCGCGCTCCTTCATCGACGACGACGGAACTTTTTAACACGCCCGCCACTTCAAATTTTTTTACCGTTTTTGGGGCGTTAAATGGCGTCCGTATTGGCAAAATTTAGCGTTTCACAAAGTGAAATGCGGAAGTGAACATTCGCGCAGGTTTTAAATTTCAGTATCGTTTATTTCGGCGTCATCTTCAAAATTTGCGTTTTCTAATCCGTCTGCTAATTCTGTCAGATCATCATAAATTTCTTCTGTCAAAATTTGATTGATTTTTTCTACTGTTTTACCAACAAGTTGCGGGCTTAACTTCGACGGTACTCCGAGTAATTTATTACGAAAATTGACAAGCAATTCAGTCATCAAACTTTCAACTGCCGCCGCTTCATATAATTCCCCTTCAGCTTTCCTGAGTTTCAATTCTGCCATTTTGCGTTTGGCGCGTTCGTGTAAACCTTTTTCTGTCCAGTAATTTACCGCCTTGCCTTTGTCGTCGGAGTATGAATGTTTAGACTGATAGTAATTTTTCAAGCTTTCTACTAAAAATACTTCCCCTTTTTTGTTTTCATCACGTACTACTATTTTTTCGGTTATCAGCTGATTTATTCTGCCCGGCGTCAAGTTTAAAAGTTGTCCTAATCCCGTTTGCGTTATTGTTAAAGTTGTATAATCGCCTTTATATTTCATTATTTTTTTCTCCCTTCAAATTTTCAAATCTTTAATTTTTAGTATAAAAAATTTTTCACACCTGCGCCTTTGCCGCCGTCGCAGATCGCCCCGCCCCTGCCGCCACTATTCGCAGTACCTTTATTTCTGTTCAATCACTTCAATTTCAACGTCCTCGACCTCGAGCGCAGCCTGCGCTTCTACCGCGACGCGCTGGGCCTCGAGCCAACCTTCGTGGTGGGCGGCATCGGCTCCTTCCTGGGGGACTTCTTCTTCTATCCCGCGCCGATGTTCGTCTCCCTGGTGACTC